>NZ_CAJPHM010000014.1:0-207808 GCF_905339955.1 Burkholderia sp. BCC1996 | reverse complement strand
GGCCGACAACACCGCGCGGATCCTCGACGTGAAATACCATCTGCTGCTGCCGTCGGTGTCGCACGTGGGCACGATCCTCGATACCAACCACTGGGAATCGATCCTGCGGTCGGTCGAGGCAAACAACTCGTACCGCTGGGTGTACGGTGTGCAGTACAAGCCGCTGAACATCGCCGACTACCTGGTCCTGAACGGCCGCATGCCGCGCTCGCTGCGCTATTGCTATGGGCGCGTCATGTCGAGTCTCAACTTGCTCGTGAAAGAGCATGGCATCGCTCACGCGTGCCACGGCACCGCCGCACAGACGCTCACGATGCTTTCCGACAGTACGATCGAACGAGTCTTCAAGAACGGCCTGCACGAGTTCCTGACCGGCTTCATTCTGCGCAACCAGCGACTGGGGCTCGAAATCGCCCAGGCCTACAACTTCGATTGAGCACTGCAATGCATATCGGGATCACCCATACCCTGCGTTATACCCTCGACGAGCCGTTGCAGCAGGTATTGCAGCGCCTTCGACTGCGACCGTCGTCGAATCCCGGTCAGACGGTCGGGTACTGGGAATTGCTTGCAAACGACATGCAGCCGGAATTGTCGTACATCGACGGATTCGGCAACCATGTCGACCTTGTGTGTCACTCAAACGACCACAAGGAGATCGTCATCGTTTCACGCGGCGAAGTGACGACGCACAACAAGGATGGTGTGCTCGGCACTGCAGACGATCGTACGAATCCGTGGCTGTTCCTGCGCGAGTCGCCTCTCACACGTCCCGGAGACTCGCTGATGGAGCTTGCCTCCGCTCTGAAGAGCACGCAAAACCGTCTTCTGCAACTACACGAGTTGATGGACATCGTGCACGATCGTCTCGCACCCGGGCCGGAGAATTGCGACGACGCCACCGATGCAGAAGCTGCGTGGATCAGTTCCCACGGGACCTGTCGCGATCATGCTCATGTATTCATCGCCGTGGCGCGTCGGCTCGGCATTCCCGCGCGCTTCGCTTCGGGCTATCTGATAGGCGACGACGACGGAATCCAGGCAATTGATCATGCGTGGGCTGAAGTCTACGTCGACCATCTCGGTTGGATCGGCTTCGATCCGGCGAACAATCTATGTCCCGACGAACACTATGTGAAACTGGCGACTGGCATCGACGCTTGCGGCGCCGCGCCGGTCACCTGCATCCAGTCGAACTCGGGCGCTGAAACGCTGGCCGCGGAGATTGCGGTCACACTGTCGGCCCGGTGAGTCGATCGACGGAGATTTCAGTACTCGCACCGAGTTGCCTCGCCATTCAGCGCATGAGCGACGAAGCAAATGACGTCAGAACAAGAGCCCCAGCATTGCCGCCTTGACCGCGGCCTCGGTCTTGTTGGCCGAATTCAATTTGCGCATCGCATTGACGAGGTGAAATTTCACGGTCCGCTCGTCGACAGACATGATCTTGCCAATCTCGGAGTAGGTTTTCCCCGCGGCGGACCATTGCAACGCCTCGCGCTCGCGTGCCGTCAACTCGACGGCATATTCGGGCGCAAGCTGCGCGAGCAGATGCATGCTCATCGCGCAGTTGGCGGTGTTCGCGAGCCATGACATCTGGTATCCCTTTTCCGCGAGTTCACTCTCCTCGATCGGCTCGCCCGATCGCACCATGGTCACGAGTCCGATCGCCCCGGTGCGGCTGATGGATGGCATGCACCAGCCGTGGCGCAAGCCGAAGTGCTCCGCTTCGTCCCAGAATTCGACGTTTTGTGTCTGGCTGTCGGCGCGCCAGATCAGGGGTGTCAGCTGACTGAGCCCATGCCGGACCGTCGGATCGACGGCAAAATAGTTTTGGCTCACATAGCGCTCGACCCACGTCTCCGGATAGTTGGACTGCAGCATGAACCGCGGATGACTCACCGGCAACGGAACGCGCAGACCGAACGAACAGTACTCGAATCCAAGTGCTCGCACGTCTGCCGTGAACTCCAGAAACACGTCAGCCACGGATTTTGCCTCGGCGTATCCATTCAGATACTTCTCTCTCCAGGCCTGCATATCATTACCTTTTTGGTCAATCTTGTCCCTAAAGGGGCTGTATTTCGTGGTTGGTGCGCTGATCGATTTTTTATAAATTATTCAAGGATCGTCGTCAATATTTGAGATATCGAGCGGCAAGCATGGTGTCGGATACTGAATTGTTATCTGGCGGCGGGATTTCGAGGTGGCGTCCGCGCTCGCCATTGATCGATTGAGTTGGGGAATTTGCATGTCGGCATGCGTATTCGTACATCAGCCAGGTTTCGATGCCGAAAATTGCGACGAGTCCGAAAATCCTGGAATTGCACAATGATCGAGCACCGTCAGGCAATCACCGCTCACGGGGCCGTACGTCATCTTGATAATGCGATGGTGTTCTCCGGGTGATTGTGATATTCGTAAAAAACAGGCGCGTGATCTACCGGCTATCACAAATCACAAGCAGGCATGCCACGAGTGTTGGAAGGGTGTGCGCCTAGCCGGTCGCCGCGAATCTTGCCAAACTATGCGGTATCAATTTTAACAGGTGCCACATCGAGAGAACGGACATGCCTAAAAAACTGAACGACGGATACGTACGATTGACTTTGCCCGCGTTCTACGCGCTGCGCTTCCATCAACATATGTGCCAGCAAGCCCTGAACTTGTTGCATGATTTATGGGGCGAGGGCATTAGCGCCGTCAATGCCGGCTACTACGAGCTGGTCTGCACCGAAACGCGGCCGGCCGTGAGCGTCGGCTGCGTATGGCATGTGGCCGTGGGCCAGTCTGAGGTGAAGGTCGGGAAGGACGACGTCAGCAGCAACGTCATGCTTCTCAACATGAACGGTGACGATTACGGCGCGCAATACAGCCAAGAGTTGATCCAGAACTGGCTGTGCTCGGGAAGGCGTCAACGCGAACTTGAATCGGCCATCTTCGCCGGTCACTGATTTCGTGTTCAGTGAATATAACTAGATTAAAAAGGCCTACGCGTCGTGACAAATCTTGTGTGCCGCGCCGCCGCCAATTTCCGTTGATCTTCCTGATCGGACTGGCAATGGCGCGATGTCCGCTACGATCATTTATGCCGTGACGCCGTGGCTCGGGATGGTTGCTTCGGGCCGTCGCTGATCAAGCGCGCTCCGAATCGTCCCTCCGTCCGACTCGCGTAGCGATCGCCGGTCGAATTCCAAAAAACCCCGTTTGTCCGTCGCAGTGTCCCGTCGCACTCGGCGCGACGAGTCTCGTCCAGACGCCTGCCCCCCCTGCCCATTCGGGCAGCTTTTTTGTCTTTTCAATTTCGGGTCCAATCGCGCCTAACAATTCTGAAGATAAGAGAGAGGGCATTCGCGATGCTGACTTTATTGTCGGGAAAAAGCGCTGATTTGAGTCGCGAGACGATGTATCGACTTGCGAAGTTTCGGCATAAGGTCTTCATACAGGAACTCGGCTGGTCGTTGCCCACCGACGATGGCATCGAATTTGACGACTTCGATCACGCGGACACCCTTTATGTCGTCGCTTTCGACCGCAGCGACGAAATCGTCGGTTGCGGCCGGTTGTTGCCGACCGACGAGCCTTATCTGCTGGGTGAGGTTTTTCCGGATTTGATGGGTGGTGCCTCCCTTCCCAGTACGCGCAATGTGTGGGAACTGTCCCGCTTCGCGATGAGCATGCCGAGCGGCGAGCCGTTGACGGCGGAAGAATCGTGGCAAAACACGCGCTCCCTGATGTCCGAAATCGTCCGTGTCGCGCATGCACATGGCGCCGACCGTCTCATTGCATTCTCGGTGCTCGGCAACGAACGGCTTCTGAAGCGCATGGGCGTCAATGTGCATCGCGCTGCGCCACCGCAAATGATCGAAGG
The DNA here is from genome assembly GCF_905339955.1 of Burkholderia sp. BCC1996. Classification (NCBI taxonomy): domain Bacteria; kingdom Pseudomonadati; phylum Pseudomonadota; class Betaproteobacteria; order Burkholderiales; family Burkholderiaceae; genus Burkholderia; species Burkholderia sp. BCC1996. The sequence goes on along the minus strand of NZ_CAJPHM010000014.1, from coordinate 203,937 downwards.
CAAGCCGACCTTGCCGTTCTGGATCGAGATAGATCAACAAACGCGCGCAGCGCTGAGCCTCGACGTGTTGGAGTACGGCGTGCCGCTCAACATGTCGCGCAGTGTGCATGTGTCGCACGCGTTCTGACGAGCGCAGCGAATTCGCGACGCGCATCGGGAAGGTCCAGGGTCCGCCGCGAGTCGGGCGGCCCCGGCTCTCTCCTGAAGTGGCTCGGCGCAATACAGCATTACTAAAGGTGTGCCTGAAGATGAACGGCTTTAACGATGTGGGTCAGCTGGTCCTGGTCCGTGAGGGGAAGGTGAAATGACGCTTCGAGTGGTGGTAACCGGTATTGGCATTGTGTCCCCGCTGGGTTGCGGTAAGGAATTGGTGTGGCAGCGCCTGATCGGAGGCGGCTCCGGGCTTCGCCGGCTCGGTGACGACATCGTCGGTGAACTGTCCGCCAAGGTCGGCGGGACCGTCCAGGGGAAGGCCGACGATCCCGACGGCGGTTTCGATCCGGAACTCTCGGTGCCGAACAAGGAACTGAGGAAGATGGACCGCTTCATCCAGATGGCGATGGTTGCGGCAGACGAGGCGCTCACGGAAGCCGGATGGGCTCCGCAAGCCGAGCATCAGCGCGAGCGGACAGCGACGGTCGTAGCGTCGGGCATCGGTGGGTTTCCCGGGCTGGCGGAGGCGGTCAGGATCGGCGAGACGCGTGGCGTGCGGCGGTTGTCGCCGTTCACCATTCCGTTCTTTCTCTCGAATCTGGCGGCCGGCCAGATTTCGATCAAGCATCAGTTCCGTGGGCCCCTCGGCTGTCCGGTGACGGCCTGTGCGGCGAGCGTGCAGGCGATCGGCGACGCGATGCGCATGATCCGGACCGGTGAGGCCGATGTCGTGCTGGCGGGCGGTGCCGAAGCCGCATTCGACAAGGTCAGCCTGGGCGGATTCGCGGCGGCGCGAGCGTTGTCGACCGGCTTCGGCGATCAGCCGATTCGCGCTTCGCGCCCGTTCGACCGCGATCGTGACGGATTTGTCATGGGCGAGGGAGCGGCCATGCTCGTGGTCGAGTCCCTGGACCATGCCCTCGCACGTGGCGCCCGACCGATCGCGGAAATCATCGGGTACGGAACCACGGCGGACGCCTATCACATGACCGCCGGTCCCGACGACGGATCCGGCGCGATGCGAGCGATGAAGCTGGCCCTGGCGATGGGCGAAATCGCCCCGGAGCAGGTCGACTACGTCAATGCGCATGCGACATCGACGCCGGTCGGCGACGCCGGCGAAATCGAGGCGCTGAAGACTGTCTTCGGCGTGGGCGCAGGCCCGGCGATTTCCTCGACCAAGTCGGCAACCGGGCATTTGCTCGGGGCGGCGGGCGCCATCGAAGCGGCGTTTTCCATTCTCGCGCTCCGGGATGGCGTGTTGCCCGGAACGCTGAATCTCGAGCACCCCGACGAAGCCGCGGCCGGACTTGACCTGATCGGGCCTTCCGCACGGCGCGTTCCCGTCGAGATCGCACTGTCCAACGGGTTCGGGTTTGGCGGCGTCAATGCATCGGTGCTGTTTAAACGCTACCCGCCGGATAGATCAGCAGGGTCGCATTGACTGCACATCAACAGGGTTCGCACACGCTGCTGATTTCATAAGTAGCACGAATCGTAGGCGTTCGGCGCCATGCCATGGCGCCGCCGGCGCTCCATCGGTTCGATGGTGAGTCGCGTCATGTGCAATCCGAGTTCCAGTCGTTATCCAAAGGGAATCTTTCCGTGTTAGACACCCTCATCGCAGGTGCCAGCTGCGCGAGCGCCGCGCTCGCGATTCATCTGGCGCGCGCAGGTACGCGCGTTCTGGCTTTCAAGCCGTGGCGGAGCGCGTCCGCCAATCACCGGCCCTGCGCCGCGTAAACCGAGGAGAGAGGCTATGACCATCGAAGCCCCGTTGGACAGCGACGTCGCATTCTCGCGGCTCAAGCTGCCACGACACTTTCATCGGATCAGCTCCGTCGCCACGATCCTCTATCTGGCGCACGCGCTCGCATTCTTCCTGATCCCGGCCGCGGTGGCGTTCGCCGTCGTCGATATACCGGCGTCGACGCCAACTCGTATCGCAATGGCGATCGTCCTGGGCTTGATCGGCGGGCATGGCATGCACCTGCTGACCTTCGTCGGGCATGAGGGGATGCACACGAACCTGCATCGTAACAAGTACGTGAGCGCCGCGCTGGCGCTCATCTGCTCGTCACTGGTGCCCGGCTTCCTGATCGTGGGATTCAGCATGACCCACTGGAAGCACCATCGCTTCACCGGTCAAGACATCGACCCGGATGTCCAGATCTATTCGCAGTACCGCACCTTCTGGTCGCGCTTTTTTCTCGCGCGCTCCAAGGGCGTGCGGATTTACACGAAGAACGCCGTGCGGATGGCGGCGGGTCTGCCCTGGCCGGAGAACACGCGTTTGCCCTTCAGCCAGCGCGAAATGCGCTGGATCTCCCGGATCAACATCGCGCTGAGCCTGTGCGCGGTGACGGCCTACGGGTTCATCTGGCATCGCTCGTTGTGGCTCGGTTTCACGGTCATGTTGATTCCGTATATCGGGGTGTACGTGTTCAGCACCATCCGCGCGTACATCGAGCACACGGATACCGTGCCGGGGCGATATCGCGATAGTCGCAGCTACACGTCGCCGATCTATACCGCGCTGTTCTTCGGCAGCAACTTCCACCTTGAACACCACCAGTATCCGGCGGTGCCGTGTTACCGGTTGCCCGCGCTCCACGCGTACCTGGCGTCGCACGGGCTGCTCGAGGCGGCAGGCGCGCCGGTCGAGCCGTCCTTCCTTGGCGCGCTGCGTTATACGACGGGGCGCTTCCAGTATCCCTGCGTCAATCTGCAGTCCGCGACCGACGACTTTCTCGAGCAGATGGCAGAGGGTCGTCTCGATCGCGAAGCGTCCGCGGCGGAGGCCCGGGACGAAGACGCGTTGGTCGCTGTCGCGCGCAAGTAGAAACGATCCAGAAGGCACACGCCCGCTCGAGCTCGCGTCGGGTGTGCCACAACGCCGCCCATGTAGCAAAGTGAGGAACAATGTTTATCGAGAATGCGTGGTACGCAGCAGCACTTTCCGCGGAAGTCCAGAGGGAGCCCTTCGCCCGGACGATCCTGAACCAGAAGATCGTCATGTACCGTACGTCGGCGAACCAGATCGTCGCGCTTGAGGATCGATGCCCGCATCGACAGGTTCCGTTGTCCCGGGGACGCGTTGTCGGCGACGAGATCCAGTGCTGGTACCACGGGCTCAGGTACAACTGCTCGGGCGAGTGCGTCAGTATTCCGAGCCAGAACACGATCCCGAAGGGCGCTCGCGTGCGGACGTTCCCTGCCGTCGAGAAATACGGCTTCATCTGGCTGTGGGCCGGCGAGCCGAACCAGGCCGACGAGGCGACGATCCCGAACCATTGGGTGTGTTCGGCACCCGAGCTTGCGGGGACGATGAGCTACTGCACCATCGCCTGTAGCTACCTGTTCGGCATCGACAACATTCTCGACATCTCGCACGCCGCCTTCGTGCACGCGAAGACGCTGGGTTCGCTCGACATCGTCGAGACGCCGCCCGAAATCGTGATCAACGACGACGAAGTGCGCGTGCGCCGCTACCTGCGCCGCGAGAAGACGCCGCCGCTCTACACCCATATCCTGAAGCTCGACTACATCGACCGCTTCCAGGAGGTCGTTTACTGGCCCATCGGCAACACGCGGGTCGAAACGAGGGCCCACGCCTGTGACGATGCCAGCGGCCAGGTCTTCCACGTCTACACGACGACGATCTTCACGCCGGCCACGGACGCCACGACTCATGTCTTCGTGGGCATGCACCGCGATTTCGACGTCGACAACCATCGGTTTACCGAATTCACAGCGAAGGAAGTGTTCGCGACGGTCATGGAGGACAAGGACGTCGCGGAGAGCCTTCAGGCGAACTGGAGCCCGACGGCGCCGATGATCGACATCCAGCTCGATCGACCGGCGTTTGCCGCGCGGCGGATATTGGAGCGAATGGGCGCGAACGCATCCATTCGAGCGGCCGTATGACGCACGTCGAGACGGCAAGCCTGCCGCGTGCAGAGGCAGAAACGACGATGACAGAGAAGGAAACGACGATGAATCACCAAGGACACGCCGGTCTCTATGTCGGCGAGTTGCTGCGCGAGCTTGAGACGTCGGAGCAGGACGAGGTCGGTTTGCGGCATCCGATGACGTTCGGAGAAATCGTCGGTCGCGGCCGGGTCGAGCGCCTCGCGGCTGCGGCCGAGAGCATCTTCTCCGAGGTCGAGCCGAAACACGCGTGGAGCGGCGCCGATATCGTCGGGCGCGAATGGTACGGCCGCTTCAAGGACCGCCAGATTCGCGGCGTGACGGTGGCGCGCCGGTCGGGCAAGCGCGTACAGGTCGACATCTTCCTCGGCTCGTTTCCCGCGCCGGTTCGCCGGGCGCTGTACGACGCGAGTCGGGATCTCGTCGACGTCGACGCGTGGACGCTGCCGCCGGAGATCGATACCGCGTTGCCGCCGATACCCGACGACGAAGTGCTGGACGCCAAGTTGCCGTTCGGCCTCGCCGACGAGATGTTTATGACCAGTCCGGTGGCCTGCAAGCCGATTCGTGGCCGCGCCGACGTCGAACGCGTTTGCGGCCACTCGATCGCGGTCTACGGGGGCCGCGCGAGCGGGCCGCGTCTGTCGGCCGGTGCCACGACGCTGAGCCTCTGGACAGGGGAGGTCGGCGGGTTGCCGCTGGAAGTGGCGAACGTCATCCACTGGGAAGATGCCCGGAATGCCAAGGTCATGGCAATGGCGATGCGTCCTTGGCCCGTCGTTGCGCTGTTTCAAGCGCGGATGCGGGCGCGAACGCTCCCGTTTCTCGATGCGTCGTATTTCGAATCCGAATCGGGCGACGGCGTGACGCCGCCTCAGCTTGGCGAAAGTACCTGAACGGACGCCGCACGCCGGCTTTGCACGCGCAGTCGAGTGCCATCTCGCGGTGGCCGGTTTTCCGTATCGCAAGTGGGGCGGAGTTCCTCGTCTGCTGGTGACCGGAGCCTGATATCCACGGCGGCGGGCATCTGGTTCGCGCTGGTGCCCGGGGCGATCCTGACTATGTGCACGCGTGGCTTCCGGGGGGCAATGCGCACCGGGCTGGCTGTGGGCATGGTCACGCCTTCGCTGTCGGCGGCCGCCGTTGCGCATCTGCCGCCGGCGCGATTCGGCGTGGGCTCTGCCGTGAACCAGGCGATACGCCAGATGGGGGCGGTGTTCGGCGTGGCGCTGACGGTCGCGATAACAGGTAACGCGATAGTGCGCCTGGCCGGATTCCATGCCGTTTGCTACCTGCGGATTGCGCTCGACCTGGCCACCGCATCTCGGGCGCGCCGGTGGATACGCGACCGAGAGCGCTTGCCCCCGCGGCGGCGCATTCATGGCCGCGTGGCGTTCAGCGCCTGTTCGCGCATGAAATTTTCATCAAAACAAAACTGACAATCCGAGGGTCTCATGATGGCCGGTAGCCTTTCCCCCACCGCCCTGCCGGCGGAGCGCAGGACCTTGTCCCTGCTCGATATTCTTCGAGAGCGTGCCGAGCAAACGCCGGAGCGGATCGCATTCCATTTTCTTCGCGACGGCGAGGACGATGTCGTGAGCTGGTCATATGGTCAGCTCGCTGCCGCTGCCATCCAGATGCGAGACAGGGTGCTGCAGCACCCGTTGCACGAACGGCGCGTTTTGCTGCTGCTCGAACCCGGTCTGAGTTACGTCGCCGCGCTGTTCGGGATCCTGCTGGCGGGCGCCACCGCGGTGCCTTCGTTTCCGCCTGTCGGCTCTCGCGCGGTTGCACGCTTCGCATCGATCTGTCGCGACGCCGATCCCGATGTGGTCATTGCCGGCAAGCTTCACCGCTCGCTGCAGCCACAGCTCGACGCGCTCTACGGCGGCCAGCGTGCCGCGCCTGCGTTGCTGACGATCGACGAAAGCGCCTTCGACGATATCGAAGCATCGGCGGACGACGTCCGGAACCTGCCGGAGCAGGGTGTCGGCCTGGATCGGCCAGCGCTGCTCCAGTACACGTCGGGATCGACGGGCGAGCCCAAGGGCGTGGTCGTCACGCACGAGAATCTCGTCAGCAACTGCGCGGTGATCGCCGAACGGCTCGGCATCGATCAGGACCGCGTCGGCTGCACGTGGCTGCCGCCGTATCACGACATGGGGTTGATGGGCGCGCTGCTGCTCGCGGTGTTCAGCGGCTTTCCGCTCGTGATCCTGTCGCCGCAGCATTTCGTCCAGCGTCCGTATCGCTGGCTCAAGGCGATCACCGACTACCGCGTGACCACGAGCGTCGCACCGAATTTCGCGTTCGACCTGTGCGTCGACAACATCAGCGAAGAAGAAGCGGCTACGCTCGATCTCGGCTCGCTGCAGCACGTATTCTGCGGCGCCGAGCCGGTGAACCACGCGACGCTCGAACGCTTCTTCGCGCGCTTCGGCCGGCATGGCTTCGAGCGCCGTGCCGTGGTGCCCTGCTACGGAATGGCGGAGGCGACGCTCTACGTATCCGGCAAAGTGGGCCGTTCGCCGGTCACGCTGATCGAGGTCGACAAGGATGCACTTGCTCGCGGCCTGTGCATGCCGCACAACCCGGAATCCGACGTGCGCGCACGTACCACGCTGGTCGGCTGCGGGCCGGTGGCGGTCGGCCATCGACTGCTGATCGTCGATCCCGAGACGAAGCGCGTGCTGCCGGAGCGGGCGATCGGCGAAATCTGGTTCAGCGGCCCGAACGTCGCAGCCGGCTATCTGAACCGCGCGGACAGCGACGACATCTTCGCGGCGACGATCGGCGACGGAGACGGCGACGACGATTCGGACCGTTACCTGCGCACCGGGGACCTCGGCTTTCTGGAGCGCGGCGAGCTGTTCGTGACGGGCCGGATCAAGGACGTCGTGATCGTCGCCGGACGCAATCTCTATCCGACCGACATCGAGGAGTCGGTGCAATCGGCGCACGAGGCGATTCGCACGAACGGCGTGGTGGCATTTTCGATCGACGGCGGCGCCAGGGAGTCGCTCGTCATCGTCGCGGAACTCAAGCGCTCGCGCCGTCTGAATCCGGACCAAATGCGCGAGGTGCGAGCAGCAATCACGCTGGCGGTCACGCGCGACCACGGGGTTGCGCCGACGGTGGTGCACCTTGGGCCGACCGGCGCGATTCCGCTCACCACGAGCGGCAAGGTGCGCCGGCAAGCGTGCAAGCAAGCGTTCCAGCAAGGCAGCTTGAGCATGCTCGAGGCGCGCGCGTAAGCGGTTCGCACGAACTGCATCCTCGATTTTCATTGTCGCTGTCTTTCTTCGGAGTCAGTCATGGCTGAAGCGGATTCTTTGTCTTCGCGAACACCGGCGGCCGCCTTTGCGGCGGAAGCCGACACCGACGTGCGCGCACGCCGGCTCGCTTATCTGACCGTGGGCATACCCGCGCTCGGTTTCGCACTGGCGATTGCCTACACGTGGATATACGGGGTGCGCGCAACCGACTTCGTGCTGCTGGCGGTCATGTATTTCTCGACCGCGATCGGCGTCGAAACCGGCATGCACCGGTATTTCTCGCACCGCTCGTTCAAGGGGCGACCGGCCGTCACCGTGATGCTCGGCGTGCTCGGCAGCATGGCCGCCCAGGGGCCGATCCTGTTCTGGGCAGCCACGCATCGGATGCATCACGCGTTCACCGATCAGGACGGCGATCCTCATTCGCCGCGCCCGCGCGCGAACCGGCACGGCAAGCTGAGCCGGTTCGCGGGACTTTGGCACGGCCACGTGGGCTGGCTGTTCACGGTGCGCCGCGAGAACTGGAGCGCGTATGCCGCGGACCTGCTGCGCGACCGCCTGATCGTCAATCTCAATCTGCGCTACGGGTGGTGGGTGCTGCTCGGCCTCGCGATTCCCGCGCTCGCCGGCGCGTTGCTCGCACCCGCCGGGCAGGCCTGGCTCGGGGCCTCCGGCGGCTTCCTGTGGGGCGGACTCGCGCGGATCTTCCTGCTCGATCAGTCGACCTGGGCCGTCAATTCGCTGTGCCACACCATCGGCACCCGTCCGCACGCGACGCGCGACCACAGCCGCAACCTGGGCCTGCTCGCGATCGTTTCGGTGGGCGGCGCATGGCACAACAACCATCATGCGCAGCCGGCCTTCGCCAACAACGATCACGCGTTCTGGCAGCTCGATCCCTCCGCGTGGATCATCCGCCTGCTCGACGCGCTGGGTCTTGTCACGGAGGTGCGCTATGCCCCGAAGCGCGGCGCTGCGGCTCCGTCAATCTCGCCGTAATCCTCATTAGCGTTTGGAGAATCCTATGAATTCATCGATTCAGGTTGCACCCGGCGTGACTGCCGCGGGCGGGCTGTCGGCCGCCGACGGGCAGATCCCCGGCGTTTCGCCGCTAAAGGGCAGTGGAGCTCGCGTCAAACGCTATACCGCCCTGGCCGTGATGCTGGTGCCGCTTGCCGGGTTTGCGCTGGCGGTGCGTCAACTCGCGCTGGGTGACTTCGCCGTCACCGATCTCGTGCTGTTCGCGGTGTTCTATTTTCTGCACATGGGCGGGATCACGATGGGTTTCCATCGGTATCTTGCGCACAAGACGTTCCGGACATCGAAGTGGTTCGAGGGGCTGCTGCTGATCTGCGGTTCGATGGCTGCGCAAGGACCGATCATGTTCTGGGTGACGACGCATCGCCGTCATCACCTGTACAGCGACCAAAAGGGCGATCCGCATTCGCCGAACCAGGCCGGCGCGGGCCTGTTCGCGAAGCTGCGCGGCCTCTGGTACGCGCACATGCCGTGGATGCTGGCCCCTGACGTATCGGGCTGGACGTTCTTTGCCCCGGACGTGTTGCGCGATCGCCGCCTGTTTTTCTATCACCGCACCTACGCCTGGTGGATCGTGCTCGGCCTCGTGCTGCCCGCCGCGATCGGCGGCGCCGTCAGCGGCTCCTGGCACGGCGCGTGGAACGGCCTGCTGTTCGGCGGCTTCGCGCGAATATTCCTGGCCAATCAGGCCGCGTGGTGCGTGGGTTCGATTTGCCACATGTTCGGCGGACGGCCGTTCAAGACCGACGACAACAGCGCGAACAACTGGACGGTCGCCGTGCTCACGTTCGGCGAAGGCCTGCAGAACAACCACCACGCGTTCCCCGCGTCGTATCGCCACTCGGTGAAGTGGTACGAGCCGGATCTCAGCGCGTGGGTGCTCTGGACGCTCGGCAAGGCGGGCGTCGTCTGGGACCTGCGCTTGCCGGGGCCGGAGGCGATCCGCAAGCTCGCCAAGAAACCGTATTGAAAGTTGCCGTCGTGATTTCGTTCAACACCCTTGTATAGAAGGATCATTCATCATGTCTGAAGCTGGATTCCTGGGCGGCCTGTTCGGCCGCAAGAAAGCGGTGGCCGCCGACGTCGGCCCGCTGACGGAAGCGTCGATCCGCAGCTGGCTGGTCGACCGGCTCGCCAAGCAGTTGAAGGTGGACCGGGCGGCCATCGATCCCGCCAAGCGCTTCGACGAGTACGGGCTCGATTCGATCGTCGCGGTGCAGGTGTCGGGCGATCTGGAGAAGGTCGTCGAGCAGCGGCTGTCCCCGGCGCTGCTGTTCGAATACAACAGCATCAACGAGTTGGCGCACCACCTCTCGACCGAGCTCGGTCTGCAGGCTGCATAAGCGGGAGATCGACATGGCGAAAACTTACACCGTTCCGAGCGCGCCGCCCGCGCGTTTCGACGAATTCCTGCAGAAGTCCAAGGCGCTCGAGGGCGTGCGGCTGACCGACGCGATCCCGAAGTCGCTGTACGAGCCGCGTGCGTGGCGCGGCGTTCTCGGCTTCGTGGTGAGCTATGCGGCGTACATCGGGGCGATCGTCGGCATTGCGTATGCGCCGCACTGGCTGCTCTACATTCCGTTGTGGCTCGTCGCAGGTCTGGGCGGCTGGGGATTGCATTGCATCGCGCACGATTGCGGGCACAACTCGTTCTCCCGCTCGCGTCGGTTCAACCTGGTGATCGGGCACCTGTCGCTTCTGCCGCTGCTGTATCCGTTCCACGCCTGGCGCCACACGCACAACCTGCACCACGCGAACACCAACAACCTCGAGCTCGACACCGACTGGCGGCCGATTCCCGCGCCGCTTTACGACCGCATGTCGCTGCTCAAGCGCCTCGAGTACGCCGGTACCCGCAAGTGGCTGTTCTGGGTGGGCACGGTGAGCTACTGGAAGGAATCGGGCTTCCGTCCCGGCTTCTATCCGAAGCGCGAGATGCGACGCGACGTGAAGCGCTCGATCGGCTTCGTGGCGATCGTGTCGGCGCTCTATTTCCCGGCGCTGATCTACTTCACCGGCATCACGGGCCTGTTCCTGTACTTCGTCGCGCCATGGCTCATGATTCATGCGTGGTTCAGCGCCACGACGCTGATGCACCACACGTCGGACGACATCCCGTTCCTGCCCTCGCAGCACTGGACGCCGAACGCGAGTCGCCTGCTGGTGACGACCGACTACCGGTATCCGAAGTGGCTGCACTTCATGACTCACAACATTTCGGTGCACACGGCGCACCACGTCGCGCCGATCGTGCCGTTCTACAACCTGCCGAAGGCGCAGGCGGCGCTCAAGGAAGCGTTTCCGGGGATGATCCGCGAAAAGGACTTCACGTTCGGCGATCTGTGGCACGTGATCCGTCACTGCCACTTCTACGACACCGAGTCAGGCTATTACCGGAGCCTGTCCCGGGAGGCAGTGCCCGTCGGCGCACGCGCGGCGACGGAGGGCCGGTGATGGCAACCGTGAAGGAAACCGAAGTTTCGCCGATCACACGGCGGAGGGCGAAAGCGCCATCGTTGAGCGTGCGGCTTCGCCGCCGCGCGTTCCGGTTGCTGAACACCTTCGCGCCGCGCGCCGCCGGGCGGCGCGCGGCAGACGCGTTCGGCTTCACGCGCGGCTATGGGCTGCCTGTCAGCGATCGTGTACCGCTCGGCGCGAAGGTGACGCCGATCGAGGGCAATGCGGACCTCGACCGGGCGTATTACTGGGAGGGCGGCGCGGCGCGGGCGCTGCTCGTGCACGGCTGGGGCACCGACAGCAGCAGCATGCTGGGCTTCGTGAAGCCGATGCAGGCGCTGGGCTTCTCGGTGGCGACGTTCGACGCACCGGCGCACGGCCGTTCGCCGGGCAAGCATACGACGATGACGCAGTTCACCCGGGCGACGGGCGCGGTGCTGGATGCGATCGAAGGCGCGCAAGTGGTGATCGCGCATTCGCTCGGGTCGATCGCGGCGATCTCGGCGCTCGCGGAGCGCTCGCGCCGTGCGTCGTTGCGCTGCATCGTGCTGCTCGCGCCGACGGGCGCGCTGACCGAGGTGCTGGAGCGCTGGGCGAGCCGCGACATGGCGTTCCCGCGTCCGGTGGTCGAGCGCATCTATGCGGAGCTGCAGCTGCGCAACGGCGTGCCGGTCAGCCACTGGGACATTCTCGCGCGCGGCGCGTCGCTCGATGTCCCGGTGCTGGTCGTGCACGATCCGGCCGATCCCGTGGTGCCGTACTGCGAGGCACAGCGGGTCGTGGCGGGGCTGCCCGACGCGACCCTGTGGCCGGCGCCGGGCACGGGGCACGGGCGGATCCTGTCGGATGCGAGGGTGCGCGAGCAGGTGCGCGAATTTGTGACGCGACAGATGTCGAATTTTGGAGAGTTGGCGAGATGAGCACGACAGCAACGGAGATGCGCACATTGATGTGTCTGGTGTGCGGCTGGATTTACTCGGAAGAAAACGGTGCGCCGGACGACGGCATTGCGCCGGGTACGCGCTGGGAAGACATTCCCGCGAAATGGAAGTGTCCGGAGTGCGGCGTCGGCAAGGAAGATTTCGAAATGGTGTCGATCTGACGCGATCCCTGCGGTGCCTGCCCCGCACGCAGGCAGCCCGTGGGTCGCGAGGTGGTCGCCGGCACGTAGTGCGTAGTCGCATGCCTTTCGGCAGGCAGGTCGCGCCGGTACGGTGGCGTCCGTTCACGCGGAACTGAACTTTGAATGGAGTGTTGAAAATGGTTGCTCGACAAGTAGTGATCTGCAGTCCTGTAAGAACGCCCATCGGGGCGTTTGGCGGTGCGTTGAAGGACGTTGCCGCGACGGCGCTGGGCGCAGTCGCAGTGCGCGAAGCGGTCCGCCGCAGCAAGGTCGATCCGGCAGCGTTGGCTTCGGTCGTGATGGGCAACGTCATTCAGGCCGGCAACAAGATGAATCCCGCGCGTCAGGCAGCCGTCGGGGGCGGCATTCCGGTGGACGTGCCTGCGCTGACGGTGAATCGCGTGTGCGGCTCGGGTGCTCAGGCCATCGTGAGTGCGGCCCAGGAAATCTGGCTTGGATTCGGTGAGGTCGCGGTGGCGGGTGGCATGGAAAACATGGACCGTGCCCCGTATCTGCTGGAAAGTGGTCGATGGGGTCATCGCATGGGGAATGCCGAGATCGTCGACAGCATGCTCGCGGACGGCCTCGTCGACGCGTTTTCCAACCGCCATTCCGGATGGCATACGGAAGATCTCGTTGCGAGGATGGGAATGACGCGCGAGCAACAGGACCGTTGGGCGGAACGTTCGCAGAAGCGCTTCGCGCAGGCTCAAGGGCGCGGGGCGTTCGACGCCGAGCTTGTCGCGGTCGATATCGAGGGGCGGAAACAACCCGTCAGATTCGAGCGCGACGAGCAGGTGCGACCGGACACGACGATCGAGTCGCTTGCCAAATTGAAACCCGCGTTCCGGTCCGACGGCACCATCACGGCCGGCAATGCGCCGGGATTGAACAGCGGTGCGGCGGCGATGGTCGTGGCGGAGCGACAGTATGCCGAGGCACGTGGAATCGAGCCGATCGCAACGCTCGTTTCCTACGGCGTGGGTGCGGTCGAGCCAGGCATGTTCGGACTCGGGCCCGTGCCGGCAGTCAAGATGGCGCTCGCGCGCGCCGGATGGTCGTTGAACGACGTGGAGCGTTTCGAGATCAACGAGGCTTTTGCCGCCGTGCCGATCGCGGTCATTCGGGAGCTCGGCATCGACGAGCAGCGGGTGAATGTCGAAGGCGGAGCGATCGCGCACGGTCATGCCATTGGTGCGACCGGTGCCGTCTTGACGGCCCGTCTTGCGCATTCGATGCGTCGTGATGGCGTGAAGCGCGGCATCGTGACTTTGTGCATTGGCGGCGGTCAGGGCATCGCCCTTGCCCTGGAAGCCGTCTGACGGCGTCCTGATACCGAGAGCGGCCGGCAACGTTCCGACCATCGGCATCCACGGAGAAGACATGGATCAGCGTTCAGCACTGGAAAACCTGTATGCCCTTGCCGCAACCGGGCACACGACAACGCAGACGGAGCTTGCGCACAAGTGGCTGACCTATTTCGGTGCCGACCGCGTGCAAGACCTCGACCTCGGCATGCTGGAGGCGATTGCCTGCTATGTCGGGAAGGGAATATCCCCTCCGATTGAATAGCTCGCCATTGTTCGTGCCTCCATTGCGTGTCGATTGGTGTGGCGGGCCGGAGCAAGGGCGGCGGCGCGGCGGAGCGTACGCTGGATGCGGGCCGATCCAGTCGTGCGCCTGCCGTCTCGCCGTCGCGCTCCGCGACAGCCGATCGGAGCTCGGCATGGCCGCGTCGGCGAGCGAATGGGACAGGAACTGAAATCAAAAAAGGCCCCGACAATGGCCGTGAAACTTGCCGGGGCTAACGAACCATGCAAATTGCATGGGACGAGGAAGTATCGCGTCCATCGTATAGCCGCCAATGATTGAGCAGCACCACCGAGTTCCGACGAATTCTCATCGGGTTCAGCCAAGATCCTGCTCAAGGAACGCGTATGTCCTCCACCGACAAGCGTCACGCCGATGCGCTGTCTCTCGCCACTTTCTGCACGAGACGCACTGGCGGCGATCGGGATCTTCCAAAGACGGTTTTTCCGGGAATTTTCGTAACGGACGATTTTCCGAGACCGGCAAAGTGCACCCGTCTTAAAAAATGCCAAAGCGTTTTGACCGCTGCCCCGCTCGCCGTTTTCGACGTATCAATTCGTGAGCTTGTGTTGCGGTAGGACCCACAGCATCCGACCGACCGCTTCAGCCTGATTCCGCGAGTGGGTCTTTTCATAGATCGCACGCAACTGGCTGCGAACCGTCGCAAGCGACACGCCGGCGCTCGCCGCACATTCGTCGGGCGTCTTGCCGCTGATCAACGCTTCCGCGACCGCGGCTTCGGCGCTCGACAAGCCGAACGATTGCCGCAGCTGTTGTGCGACGACGAGCGGGGCGCCGCTGCGTCGCCTGACCGTGATCAGTATCGTCGCATCGCCGAACGTGGCATGGAGCGCCTGTCCGGACAATGCCGCGATGCCGAGAAAAATCTCGTGCGCCGCGGCCAACGTGCCGGAAATGGCAAGGCTCTCGCTCTTGCGGGTCTTCGCGACGCGCGCCAGCGCCGCCTTGAGCGCGTCGTTCTGGGGCGCGCTCGTCGCGCTCAGGTGCCCGTTCTCGAGCTTGAGGCAGGTGGTGGCGCGCAGCATCGACTCGGCCGCCCGGTTGACGAACTGGACGCGCGCGTGCCGGTCCAGCGCAAAGACGGCGAGGCCCAGCTCCTCCATCAGTTCGGCGCCGAGCGTGGCGTCGCGATGCAGCACTCGCGCGTCTTGCCACAGGTTGATCGAGCGCTGCAGATGCCCGGCCATACCGGTCAGGGTCGCGCGTTCTTCTGAAGAATAGGGTGTGCGGCCGTGCGCGCGCAGTAACCCGAGCAGAATGTTGTCGCTGCCGGGGCGCGCGAAGCGAATCCCCATCAGGTAGCGAAATCCCGACGGAATCTGATAGTCCTGGAAGAACTCGCTGCGTTCGACGTCGCGCTCGGTCAGGTGATCCTGACAACAAACGAATTCGCCGAGCGGTGCGTTTTCGACGAAGCCGCGGCGCGGATCGAGCGCGCCGTAATACTGATCGTAGAGCGCGATGATCTCGTCGAATTCCGCGCGCGGCGAATAGATCGAGAATTTCGGGGCATTGCGCGCGACGTCCCAACTGAACATGTGAAATACGTCTGCGCCGAGCGATTCGGATACCCGGTGAAAAACTTCCAGAAAACCGTCCGGATGCAGCGCGGCCTCATAGAGGTCCCCGATGAGTTGGTCTCGTTGCATGTGTTCACCCCGTCGCTTCGCGATCTTCGTATTCTGATTTTGTCTGACGATATTGCTTCGAATACCGAATTTTTTTCAGGCTAACACAGGTTATTTGCATTTCATGCCCTGTTATTTCCCGATTTTCATCCACCTGAATGATGATCGAGAAAATCGTCTTTGCGAGAATCCTCGCCATTCAGCGTGCACGCGCAATGTATGTGACACGCGTCAACCAGAAGGGGCTCGGGGGAAACGCAATGAAACTCACACCTGTCGTATCCGGTATTGCAGTGCTTGTCCTGTCGGCTTGTGGCGGCGGCAGCGATTCCTCCTCGCCACCCGCACCGCCCACCGCGCAGACGGTCAGCGGGGTCGCGGCCGCCGGCGCCGCGATGCAGGCCGCCACCGTGAAACTGGTCGATGCGACCGGCAAAGCGGTCGACTGCCCGGCCGATGCGTCGACCGGCGCGTTTCATTGCACGGTGACCGGCCTGACCGCGCCTTTCGCGTTGTCCGCATACGGCAACGTCGCCGACTCGCAGGCCACGCTGATCGCACTTAGCGCCACGGCCGGCACGCAGACGATCAACATCACGCCGATCACGAACGCGATTGCCGCCACGATCGTCGGCGACAACCCGACCAAGCTGCTGGCCGACACCGGTTTGCTGCAAAGCAAGGTCACGGCCCAGGCCGTCGCCAGCACGGTGCAGGCCTATTCGTCGGCGCTGGCCGACCTGCTGGCCGCCACCGGCAATGCGGGCGTCGACCTGATTTCCGGCCCGTTGACGGCGGGCGCGCCGGGTCTCGACCGGCTGCTCGACCAGATCAAGATCAACGTCCTGCCGGATGGCGGCGTCCAGATCAGCTCGGTGGCGGGCGCGTCCAGCGATACGCCGGTGCAGCTTCAGCTCGCGCCCGGCGTCGCGCCGCAGGCGAGCGACAAGGCCAGCCTGCCGGCCGCCGCGACCATCAATGGCGCGGTGGTGTCGAACCTGCCGAGCGCCAGCGATCTGGCGGCATTGCAGAGCGCGCTCAACCAGTGCTTCGCCGGTTCGACCGGCGCTGCGCGCACGGGCGGCAGCGTATCGGCATGCGGCCGGATCTTCGTCGACGACGTCGCGTCCGGCGCGCTGAATGCAGGCGTGCCTTCCGCGTACCTCAACAACGGGATGTCGGTCGACCAGGAGTTCGGCGCGCCGGCAGGCGGCACGCCGGGCATCGTGGCCGACGATGCGATGAACAACGCGAGCTTCAGCCTGCCGGAAGTCATCCGCGTCGTTGCCAGCGACACGATGTGGGTCAAGCTCGCGTGGACGCGCAGCGACGGGATTCGCGACGGCATGCAGCAGCATGTACAGCTTGCAGTGCGGGCGGGCAGTCTCGCGAACGGCGATACCGGCTGGCGCGTGGTCGGCAATCAGCGCGCGGTGCTGAGCAAGGTCAATGCGAACGCACAGAAGTGGGACTGGCTGAATCCGGCCAATCCGTCGACGGGGACCAACGCGTTCGTCGATTCGCTCAACCTGCAGGTGGGTGCCGTCGACGCGGCCGGCACCGCGGTGGACTTCGCGATCGTCAACGGCCCCGGCTTGCGCAACGGCGTGTTTCTCCAGCCGTCGAGCGGGACCTGCGACACGCTGAACATCCGCGCGCAGATCGCAAGCGGGCAGACGCCGGCGCAACTCGCCGCACTGGCGAAGAACCCGCAGTGCCGCAACAACTTCCGTCTGGCCGGCGTCGCGCAGGATCCGGCCAACCAGGGCCTGTTCACGTGGCCCGGCGACGCGCCGCGCAACAATACCGCATGGGCGAAGCCGCAACTGAGCACCGCGGAGCTGGCCGACATCAAGCCGTTCAGCGCCTATACGATCGACATCTACCAGAACGGCAACACGTCGACGCCGGCTCGGCACTACACGGTCCGGCTGCGTACGCCGTCGCCGTCGCCCGACGCGCTGCGCCAGTACGCGTGGCACGATCTGGCGCAGTCCACGCGCGACAAGCTGACGCCGGGCTCCGCCAACACGTTCGCGGGCGGCGCGACCTTCCCGCTGGGCTGGACGTCGAAATCGGGTCTGCCGTTCGTCAAACGCGGCAACGTGCAGATTCGCGCAACCGCGGCCGGGCAGCCGGCGGCGACGTTCGTCAACGGTTCGGCATCGGCGTCGCCGGTCCAGCCGGGCGCCTCGGTCACGCTCAACGTGCCGGGCGACCAGGGCGTCGCGTTCCCGTCGGTGGCCGGCTGGACGGGCAGCGCGGACTTCTCGTTCGTGAACTTGAGCTGGTCCGACCCGGTCGACACGCTCTTCACCGAGGCCTTCGAGTACGACCGGTAACAGGCAGCCGGGCGAATGCGTCCGGCGAGTGTCGGCCGGCGGGGCGATGCGTCGTCCCGCCGGCGGGCAACGATCGGCCTGGCCGAGCGCGACGTGTTTTCGTTCGACGGAGAACGCCGCGACCGGATCGTGGGCGGCGTGCCGGCGTGAATCGGTTCGGCGTGACGCGCGGCGGCGCCGCTGACGACCGACCGGCCGCGGATCGCGTCACATCGAACGGTACGAGATACTGCGCGACGACGGATGTCGCCGATCATGCTCGCCCGTTACGTTCCTGCACCCGGCGGCACCGTGCCGGCCGGTTTTGCCACGCTCGCGGCTTCCATCACGCGCAGCACCGGCCGGCCGCCGACATCCTTCAGCGGGAAATACGAGCGATGCGTGCCCGGATCGACAGCGACGACGTGCGCGTTCGGCCCGAGCCGGCCTTCGCCGATCTTGGCAGCGCTCCGGCCCCGGACGCTGAACATCGAAACGATGCCGGCTTCACCCGCAACATAGAGCACGTCCGACGCCGAATCGAACGCCAGCACATCCGGGCCGCCGCCGAGGTCGAACGTGCGGACGACGTGCCGTGCGCGCATATCGAAGACGAGGAGCGCGTCGTTGTCCTCGCACGCGATGAAGGCGAGGCCGGCGCGCGGCTCGATCAGCAATCCGTGATTGCCTTTCGCACCCGGCAAGTCGAACCGGTCGACGACACGGTCCGTCGCCGGATCGATTTCGACGAGCTGGCTCCGCGTCTGAACGTTCACGAAGATGTGTCGGGAAACCGGGTCGTACTGCGTGTTGCCGGCCTCGCCGTCGAGCGGGATCGTCGCGACGCGCCGGTTGCTGCGGACATCGATGACCGTCTCCGTTTTTCCGTATTCGTCGGATACGTACAGCTTGTGCGCGTCGGCCGCATAGGCCATGCCGTCGGGATAATGCCCGCCCGGCATGCGCGCGACGATTTTCAGCGTCGCGGCGTCGATCGCGACGATCTCGTCGGAGCCGGTCGCAGACGCGTAGATGCGCGACAGCGCCGGCACGGCAAGCACGCCATGTACCGACGATACGTCCGCGATCCGGGCGGTCACGCGCGATGCATGCGTATCGAAAGCGATCACTTCGCCGTCGCCGAGGTGAGCGATGAAGAGCAGGTTGCGGCTCGGGTCCAGGCTTGCGTAGTCGAGTCGTGTCGCGCGGCCCGGCAACGCGATGTCCGCGACATGCTTCAGCGGCAGGGCGCCGGTCGAGGCGCCTTCGCCCGCGGCGAAGACCCGGTGAATCGGCAGGCCCGACGTGCCGAGCCCGCCTAATAGCGCGACGAGCAGCGGCAGGCCGTAGCGCCAGCGTCCAGGATCCTTCATGATTGCCTCCCGCGACGGCCGCCACCGCATTGGCACGGCGGCGGCATCGCTTTGCATGGTTCCCCCGCTCGTCTGCTGTTCGACCGTGGCCGCGATTACCGTGCCCGGCCGTCGTCCGGTTCGACGTGGCGAAACGCTGCCAGCAGCGAAAGGTCGTACGCGATCTTCAGCGCGCCGCATGCGACCAACGGCGCACCGAGCCAGCCGAGGCCGAACAGGCCGCCGGCCAAGGTCGGCGCGACAGCGGCCGCGAGGCTGCGCGGGACGGATGTAAAACTGGCCGCTGCCGGTCGCTCCGCCGGCGTGACGACCGCCATCACATAGGCGGTTCGGGTCGGGACATCCATTTGCGACAGCGCGCTTCGCATCAGCAACAGCGTCAACGTCAGCGGCAACGACGGCGCGAGCGCGGCGCCGATCAGGCAGACGCTCGACGGAATATGCGTGAACACCATCGTGTTCAGCAGGCCGATCCTGCGCGACAGCGGCGCGGCCGCGAGCTGCGAGCCGGCCGAGAGCAGGCCCGCCCAGAAGAAGAACTGGCCGGCAGCCGCGATCGAGAGCCCGAAGCGCTGCATCAACCACAGCGACAGCAGCGAGTTGACGACGAGACCGCCCGCGAATGCGTCGACGCTGAACAGCATCGCCAGCCGCACGACGATCGGGCGTGACGGGCCGAGCGGGGGCGCTGCCTGCGCAGCGCGAACTGCCTGGCGCGGCAGCCGCCGATACAGCATGCAGACGACGACACCGGTGGCCGCATAGACCAGAAACATGCCGCGCATCGCGCCCAGCGTCGAGATTCCGGTATGTGACGCAACCGCGATCGGCAGGCCTGCCGCGAGGGATCCGACCGCTGCCGATACGGCGCCGACGAGGCTGTAGCGGGCGAACAGCGCCGTGCGAGCGTCGCCGTCGGCGGCTTGCGCCAGGCGCGACTGCTCGAGCGGCAGAAACACGCTGACGTCGCCGGAACTCGGATTGAGCGTGCCGGCGAAGGCGATGACGAACAGCGGCCACCACGTGGAGACGCTCGCGAAGCCGATGCCCGTCGCCGCCATCAGTGCCGCCGCGAGCGTCAGCATGCGGCGCTGCGTGAAGCGGCTCGCGAGCATGCCGACCGCGATCGTCGCGATCGCGGAACCCGTCAACGTCGTGGTGCCGATCAGGCCGACATCCAGTTGCGACAGCCCGAGCGACAGCAGATACGCGGGCAGCAGCACGGCAATGAATCCATCGCAGAAACCGCGCATGCCGCGGCTGGCGAGGATCAGCCATGCGGCCTCGTCCGCGCCCGCCGGCAGCATCCGGCTGGCGAGCGTCGACGCGCGGCGGCTGCTAGGGACGTGCATCACGCCGGCACCACGCGTAGAGCGCGTCGTACATCACCATGCCGTGCCGCAGTTGCTCGTGATCGTCGGCGAAGTGTCCGGACAGGCCGATCGAGATCGCGTACAGCCCGGCCGATTCCGGCGCAAGATCGAGCCGTCCGGTATCGGCGCCGCGCACGATCGCGGCGAGCTTGAGCAGCGCCGGGGCGTCGAGCCGGTAGCGGTCGAGAAACGCATCGAAGCTGCAGCGTTCACCATGGTGGCCCAGCTCGACGCCCGGCACGTCGTAGGGCACCGCGCCCGTTTCGTCCGCCAGTCGCAGGACGTCCGGACCCGGGACGTAGAGAAATTCCGGCGCATCGTCGATGAACCGCGCAATCAGCCACGGACATGCGATGCGGTCGACCTTCGGCCGTTCGCGCGTAATCCATTTCACGGCACGCCTCCTGTATGGCGGACGAACGTCGTCCGATGCGTCATGGCCGCCTCCCGGAAATGCGGCTCAATGATGGAGCAGCGGGTAGGCCACGAGCCCGACCAGCGCGGCAGCCGTGACGACGACCGGCTCCTGCAACTTCTTGAAACGCCACAGCAGCAGCACGGTCGCGACCGCGAGCAGCGCGGTCGGCAGGTCGACGATCGAGCGTTTCGCGATGACGAGGACGGAGCCGGTGATCGCCCCGACGGCTGCGGCGGTGATGCCGTCGACGAACGCCTTGACGCCCGGACGGTGCCCGTACTTCTTCACGTAAGGTGCGGGGATGACCGTGAACAGATAGCAAGGCAGGAACGTGCCGAGTGCGGCGACGAGTGCGCCCGGGAAGCCCGCCACCAGATACCCGATGAAGCCGACCGTGATCACGACCGGGCCGGGCGTGATCATCGCGACCGCCACGGCATCCACGAACTGCTTGTCGTTCAGCCAGTGATGTTCGGTGACGACGCCGCCATAAAGGAACGGCACGATCGCCAGCCCGGAGCCGAACACGAACGCGCCGGCCTTCATGAAGAACGCGCCGATCTGAACGAGCTGCGGCAGGTCGATGCCGCTCAATATGCCGCTGGCTGCCGGCAGGTTGGCGGCGGCAACCGCGTTCAGCCCGCCGCGCTGCAGCCACTTGGGCGGGGCACGCCACAGCCAGCCGACCAGGCCCGCGACCACGAACAGCCACGCGATTTCCGATTCCGTGATGAAGGTCACGGCGGCAAGCGTGACGAAGATCGCCCAGAGCAGCTTGTCGTGGCCGACGGTTTTCGTCGTGAGCTTGTAGGCGCTCATCGCGATGATGCCGACCACCGCGGCGCCGACGCCGTAGAAGACGGCCTGCATCCAGGACAGCCCGCCGAAATGTGAGTACGCGAAGCCGAGCGCAACCACCATCAGGAACGACGGCAGCACGAACGCGAAGCCGACGAGCGTCGCGCCGAGCAGGCGGTAGTGCACGAAGCCCAGATAGATCGCGAGCTGGGCCGCCATCGGCCCCGGTGCGAGCTGGGCCAGCGTGAGCCCTTCCTTGTAGTCGGCTTCCGTGATCCAGCCGCGACGCTCGACCAGGTCGCGACGCATGTAGCCTGCGAGCGCGACCGGCCCGCCGAAGCCGAACGTGCCGAGACGCAGCATGTAGGCGACCAGCTGGCCAAGCGAGTAGGTCGGTTCGGTGGTGGCGAGGGAGGTGGTCATGATCTGGCCGCGGTGTGGTTTTTGCCGTTCGACGTGAAGTGTGCGTACAGGGCGTCGAGCACGGCGCCCATCTGCTCGAGCAACCGGTCGTCGTTCTCTGCCTGCTGGCGCGTGCCGGCCATCACGGCCTCGAAGCCGATCGCTTCGGGCGCCGCGGGGCCGCCCACGTCGAGCGCATTCACGATTTCGCCGAGCCGCATCAGCGCGGGGTCGTTGTCGAGCCCGAAACTCGCCAGCAGCACCTCGAACGTCACGCGCTCGCCGACATGCGTAAACGTCGCGCCGTCGAAATCGAAGCCCAGCGCGTCGGCCGGGCAATCCGCCGGCGACGCGAGCCAGACGAAGCGGGCGCGTGCGTCGATGAAGCGGCGGATCAGCCAGGCACTGGCGACGCGATCGACCCACATTCGCTGCCGCGTCGCCCAGGTGCGGCCCTGAAATTCGCCGATCGCCAGCGGCCGGATCGCGCGGTCCGCGGCGTGCGGTTCACCCGGCGACAGCACGGTGTCGACCAGCGCGACGAAATCCTGCAGCGCGACTTCGGCGCGGGTGGCCGAGTCGCCCGGGAAATAGTCGATCGCACGGATGGCGTCGAAATCCTTGCGCATGCGGCGCAGCAAGCGCGTCAGTTCCGAGGCCGACTGTCCGGCGAGGGTCTTGCGGGCGTCCGCAAGGGCCTGGATAAAGGCGGCGTCATCTTCCCCGCGATCGAAGAGCGCGCGGAATTCCCGCTCCTGCGACGCATCGAGACTCGGCGCGCGCAACAGGTGAGCGCTGCCGCCGCTGTCGGCAATCGCGTCCGCGAGCTCGCGCAGCATCCGTTCATGCGCTTCCGACTGGGGCAGCAGGTAGACGCCGTCGCGCAGCACCGCGCAGCCTTTTGCCTTGAGCGCGCGCCAGAACCGCATGCGAGCCGTCGCGTTCTGCGTGGGAAGGGTCAGCACGAGGAGCGACCAGGTCGTGAGTGAATTCATGTAGCAAATGCTACTCATGCGTTACGACTTCTACAAGTTAACTTTGGCGGCGGCTGCGGTGACTGGCCGCGGGGCGGCCTGCGAGGCGCGCGTCATTCGTCTGGTTTTTTTCCGGAAAATACCCCCTCCCCCTATATGGAAACGCGATTTGATATATAGTCCCCCCCGGTATATGAAGGGATCACCATGAGCCACACCATCCAGGAAAAGCAGAAGCTGCTGAACCGTGTCCGCCGGATCAAAGGGCAGGTCGAAGCGATCGAACGCGCGCTCGAGGACGAGCGCGGTTGCAACGAAATCCTCCGCCTCATCACGAGCGGTCGCGGCGCAATGAACGGCCTGCTCGCGGTCGTGCTCGAGGATCACATCCGCAGCCATCTGGTCGACGCCGAAGGTCACGACGACGAAGGCAGCGCGACCGAACAGCTGATCGAAGTCGTGCACAGCTACTTCAAGTAACCGGAGGCGGAATGAACAGCTTCAGCAATGACGCCTTCGGCGCAGGGCATGACCACATCTTTCTCGGCGCCGCGCACGAGCAGAACGAACGCCGGACCTGGATGGTCATCGCGCTGTGCGCGGCGATGATGGTGGCGGAGATTGTCGGCGGGTCACTGTTCGGTTCGCTGGCACTGATCGCGGACGGCCTGCACATGTCGACGCACGCGGGCGCGATGCTGATCGCCGCGCTCGCCTATACGTACGCGCGCAAGCATGCGCGCGACCCGCGCTTCGTGTTCGGCACGGGCAAGCTCGGCGATCTCGCGGGTTTCACGAGCGCGATCGTGCTCGCGATGATCGCGCTGCTGATCGGGTACGAGGCGGTCGCACGCCTGCTCGCCCCGGTCCCGATTCATTTCGGCGAGGCGATTCCGATCGCGGTGGCAGGCTTGCTCGTCAACATCGCGAGCGTGTGGCTGCTGAGCGGCGACCATCATGGCCACGGTCATGGTCATCATCACGGTCATCATCACGGGCATGGTCATGACGATCACGACGATCACGCGCACGACCACGAAGCGGAAGCGCACCAGATCTTCGATCAGCAGGGCGTATTCGTCGTGTCGGTGTTCGAGGAGGGCGTTCCGCCGGTGTTCCGCGTCGCGCCTGCGACGCACGAGACGAAGCTCATCGATGCGAGCGCGGTGTCGGTGACGACGATCCGCCCGGACGGCAGCCGTCAGGTGTTCGCGATGCAAAGTCGCGGCGGCTATCTGGAGTCGACCGAAGCCATTCCCGAACCGCATGAATTCAACGCGATCGTCCGGCTGAACGGCCGCGAGCACGAACTGGCGTTCGAGGAGCACGACCACGGCACGTCCGCGGTGGCGGCGCGCGATCACAACATGCGCTCCGCGTACATCCACGTGATCGCCGACGCGGCCGTCTCCGTCCTGACGATCGTCGGGCTGCTGCTCGCGCGGGCGTTCGGCTGGGTCTGGATGGATCCGCTGGCCGGCATCATCGGCGCGCTGGTGATCGCGAACTGGTCGTACGGCCTGATGCGCGATACGGGCGGGATCCTGCTCGACATGAATTCGGATCGCCGCCTGACGGACAACGTGCGCGGTGCGATCGAAGGCACGGGCGACCGGGTCGGCGACCTGCATGTGTGGCGGCTCGGGCCGGGACACATGAGCGCGGTCGTGTCGGTGGTGACGGACGATCCGAAGCGCGATGCGCGCTTCTATCACGGCGTGCTGCAGCGGTTC
Source organism: Burkholderia sp. BCC1996 (assembly GCF_905339955.1). Taxonomy (NCBI): domain Bacteria; kingdom Pseudomonadati; phylum Pseudomonadota; class Betaproteobacteria; order Burkholderiales; family Burkholderiaceae; genus Burkholderia; species Burkholderia sp. BCC1996. The sequence goes on along the minus strand of NZ_CAJPHM010000014.1, from coordinate 179,330 downwards.
AGGAACCTGTCGCACGTGACCGTCGAAGTCGTGCCCGCGACGCGAGGGCGATGAGCATGGCGGTCAAGTCCCCTTGCGTCGACGTGTGTTCGTTCGACGGCCGGACCGGCTATTGCGTGGCATGCCTGCGAACGCGCGACGAAGCGCGCGACTGGAAGAAGATGACGGATCACCGGCGCCATCAAATCGTGAACGACCGCGCGCGGCGGCATGCGAAGCTGACGCGGGCTTGAAGTCGAGGTATGCGCGAAGTCGCGCGTGCGCGGTACGCGTGTGTCGTTGCGCGTGCCGACCGCGTCGCTTGCATCAACCGGTCCCGCCACGCCGGTGCATTCCCGACGAACGCGTTTGCCGGACGATGTACGCCGTCCGCGTGCCGTCACGCGGATCAGGACGCTTGTGATCCGGTATTGCCGAGGCGGCGGTCGGTGACGGTCGTCGATCCGCCCGGCACGCCTCGTCGGGACTGCGCCGCTTCTACATCTCGTATCGCAACGTCGCCATGACGCTGCGCGGCGCCCCCGGCATGTTGAGGTTCGGGTTCGAGCCGTGGGCCGACACGATGTAGCCCTTGTTGAACAGGTTGTAGAGGTTCAACTGGAGCGACATCGGCCCGTGCGCATACCAGGCCATCATGTCGGCCGTCACGTAACCCGGCAGCGTCACCGTGTTCTGCGGATCGGCCATGCGCGCGCCGACGAGGTTCAGGCCGCCGCCAACGCCGAAGCCGCTGCCGAGATTCTTGGTGAGCCACAGGTTGCCGGAGTGGCGCGGGGTCAGGGTAGCGCGCTTGCCCTGCAACGCGGCCGTCGACTGGGTGACGGTCGCATCGAGGTAGGCATAGCCCGCGAGCACGCGCCAGCCGTGGCCGAGTTCCGCAGCCCCGCTGAGTTCCACGCCGTCGGTCCGCTGCTCGCCGATCGGAATCAGCGCCGTGTTGCTTGCATTGGCGACCTTGATGTTGCTGCGGTCCAGCCGGAACACCGAGATCGTCGTGGTGGCCTTGCCGCCGAGCCAGTCGTACTTCGCGCCGATCTCGGTGTTGGTCGTGGTTTCCGGAGCGAGTTCGGCATTGTTGGCCGCCAGCGAGAACGCTTCGCCGGAAGGCTGGAACGAGCGGCTCCACGACACGTAATACGACTGCGTTCGGGTGGGCTGCCAGACGAGACCCACGCGCGGGCTCCACGCCGTATCGGTGCGCGACAGGCCCGGCTGCTTCGGACGGCGGTCGAGCGTCTCCTGCTCGAAGCGATCGTAGCGGATGCCGAGCAGCGCCTTCCACTGCTCGTTGAAGCTGATTAGGTCCTGCGTGTAGAACCCGAGGGTCTTGAAGATGCCGAGGTTGTTGGCCGTCGGCGTGGTCGACGTGTGCAGCGGCAGCGTCGGAAGGGCGGGCGCGAACAGGTCGAAATTCATCGGCTTGCCGTTCGCGCCGGTGACGGGCGCCGAGTAGCTGACGAGATCCTTGTTCTGCTGGCCGAATTCCATCCCGTACAGCAATTCGTGCTTCATGCCGAACAACGTGGCCTTCTGCGTGAGATCGGTCTGGTTGAACCAGCCGTGTTCCTCGCGATAGACGTTGCCGTGATTCAGCGTGAACGTCCGCGCCGCCTCGTTGACGCTGCCGACCAGCGTGTTGTTCCGGTCGAGCGAGTAGTGATAGTAGCGGGTGGCGTTCCGGATCGACCATTGGTCGTTGAACTCGTGCTTGATCGTCGCGGTACTCGAATAGACCCGCGATCGCGTATAGTCCACGTCGCCGGCGTTCGCCGCGCCGTAATACGCGGATGCCGGCACGTCGACCGGTCGTCCGTGATAGGCCGGAATGCCGAAGTCCGTCACGCGACGATCTTCGAGGTAGTCCGCCTGCAGCAGGACCGTCGTCTTCGGCGCGATGCGAAACTCGAACGACGGCGCGACCGCCGTGCGATTCAGGAACTGTTGCGAGCGATAGCTCTTCGCTTCCTCGTGTGCCCCGGTGATCCGGAAGGCGGCCGCGCCGTTCGCGAGGACGCGCCCGACGTCGGCTTCAACTCGGCGATCGGCCCACGAACCGTAGCTGACCCCGAAGTTGGTCACGTCGATCCCGGGTTTTTTCGTCACGCGATTGATCAGTCCACCTGACGATCCGCGGCCGTAAAGAACGGCAGCCGGGCCCTTGACCACTTCCACCCGGTCGACGTTCGAGAGATCCCGGAAATACAGGGCATCGTCGCGAATGCCGTCGACGAACTGGTCGGCAATCGCGGAGAAGCCGCGAATGGTGACCTGGTCGCGCTGACCGTCGCCGGTCGAGAACCCGACGCCCGCGACGTTCTTCAGCACGTCCTGCAGCGAGTTCGCATGCTGGTCGCGCATCACTTCGGCCGTGACCACGTTAACCGTCTGCGGGATATCGCGCAGCGGCGCGTCGATCCTGGTGGCGCTGACCGCGTTCGTCGGGTTGTAGCCTTCGCCCGGATCGCGGAGCGCGCTGGCGTTCACCGATACCGCCGGCAACACGTCGGTGGCCGTGTTGGTCGGTGCACTTGCGTTTTCCTGTGCGAAGGCCGCGCCGACCATGATCGGCTGGCACGCGATGGCGGCCAGAATGGCCCGTCGCGCCGGGTGCAACACGTGTTTCATTTCCCAACCTGCCATGTGTAATGATTCGTAATCTCGAAACGCGACGCATTATCATTTGAAAGGAAGTAAGGGTCAACAAGTGTTGCGCGATAACCGGGATTCTTGTTTTTGTCTGATGTTTGCTGACGCCGAAGGATGCGTTCGTGCCGGATCCGGACGAGCACGGCGTGCGGCCAGGCAATGACGGCGACTGAAGCGCCAGCGGGGCGCGTCGCGCGGGGAGGTTCGTCGGGATTGATCCGGCACGGTCATCGAACCGTTCGGTGTTGCGACTCTGTCGATCCGACTACGAGGTGGTGACCGGCGGGGCGGCGCGCGTGCCGGTCTGGCATGGCGCGCTGTATCCTGAGACTTTCCGGCGGCCGTGACATCTCGTCACGATCGGTGTCACGAACCGGTCGGATACTGCCGGCGTGCGCGGCCTGACGGAACGGTCAGCGGCCGCGCCGCGTGTCGAGGTGGCGGACGGCCGGGCAATCGGCACAGTCACGCGAGTCCTGCCGTGCGGTGTGCCGATTACCGGCGCTGACGTGTTCCCGCGCCGCGGCGCGCCTGTCCTGTCGGGACAGGGAACCCCGTGGCAAGTCGCACCGCCCGCAACCTCGATGCAGATCGATCATGAGCGCTCCAACCCCGATTGCCGGCAAGCCTGCGATTCCACGGACCGTGTGGGCCCTGGGCCTCGTGAGCCTCTTCATGGACCTGTCGTCCGAACTGATCCATGCGCTGTTGCCGATCTATCTGGTGTCGACGATGGGCATGAGCGTCGCCGCGCTCGGCGTGCTCGAAGGGGCGGCCGAAGCGACGGCGATGATCGTCAAGGTGTTCTCCGGCGCGATCAGCGACTGGCTCGGGCGCCGCAAGGGGCTGCTGTTGATCGGCTATGGCCTCGCGGCGCTGACCAAGCCGTTGTTTCCGCTGGCGTCCACGCCGGCCGTGGTCGTGACGGCCCGTCTGCTCGACCGCGTCGGCAAGGGAATACGCGGCGCGCCGCGCGACGCGCTCGTGGCCGACGTCGCACCGCCCGAAATCCGCGGCGCCTGCTTCGGCCTGCGTCAGTCGATGGATACCGTGGGCGCGTTTCTCGGGCCGATGCTCGCGATCGTGCTGATGCTCTGGTTCGAGGACCGCATCCGGACCGTGCTGTGGTTCGCCGTGGTGCCGGCGTTCGTCGCGATCGCATTGATCGTCTTCGGCGTACGTGAGCCGGAGCAGTCGAAACCGGACCGGCGCTTTCGCTCGCCGTTACGCTGGAACGCGCTGCGCGAGTTTCCCCGCGGTTACTGGTTCGTCGTCGCGGCCGGCGCGACGTTTACGCTCGCGCGCTTCAGCGAGGCATTCCTGGTGCTGCGTGCGCAGCAGACGGGGCTCGATGCGGCGTGGATTCCGGGCGTGATGGTCGCGATGAGCGTCGCTTATTCGGCGTCCGCCTGGCCGGTCGGCATTTTGTCGGACCGGCTCGATCGCCGCGTACTGCTCGCGGCCGGCATGGTGCTGCTGATCGCGGCCGACCTGCTGCTCGGCATCGGCACGTCGACGCTCTCGATGTTCGCCGGCGTGGCCGTGTGGGGGCTGCACATGGGCTTCACGCAGGGCATCCTCGCCGCGATGGTGTCGGAAACCTCGCCGGCCACGCTGCGCGGGACCGCGTTCGGCGTGTTCAACCTGGTGAGCGGCATCTGCATGCTGCTCGCGAGCAGCATCGCCGGCGCGCTGTGGGCGCGTTTCGGCGCGTCGGCCACGTTTCTCGCCGGCGCGGCGCTGGTCGTGGTGCCGCTGTGCCTGTGCCGGTTCATGCCGCGACCCGGCACGTCGCCGGCGTGATGCGTCACGCCGCGGGTTCGCCGACGCCCGCGCAAGGCCGAACTGACGGGCGGGCGCGACGGTGCCCGAAGATCGAAGCCGGGGCGCCGCCCGTCGGCGCACTGGCTACCGGCACCCGGCCCGAAGCCTGAAGCCCGAAGCCTGAAGCCCGAAGCCCGAAGCCCGAAGCCCGAAGCCCGAAGCCCGAAGCCCCAGACCGGCGAAGGCCCACTCCGCCTAGTTCCCCGCGTCGCGTTCCGCCCTTAGCTTTCAGATTTGAAAGATTGTCCGGCGTTTGCGATAGAATGCCTCCCCTGTTCGCCGTGGCCATGCCCACGGACGGGCTCCGGCATTCGAAAACGGCGCGCACCGCGCTCGCGGAATTCCATCCCCGTTTCAATGCCGGCGATCGACCTGCCGTTGGAAACACCCGTTCTGTAATTTGGATTGCTAATGAAGAAGAAGCACAACATCACCAAGTACATCGTCATCGCGATGGTGCTTGGCATTGCCGTGGGCTACGCCTGTCATAGCGCGTTTCCCGACCCGAAAATGGCCAGGGAAGTCGCCGGCTATGTGTCGCTGCTGTCCGACGTGTTCCTGCGCCTGATCAAGATGATCATCGCGCCGCTGGTGTTCGCGACGCTGACCGTCGGCATCGCGCAGATGGGCGACAGCGGGTCGGTCGGCCGCGTCGGTGTGAAGGCGTTCGGCTGGTTCTTCATCGCGTCGTTCACGTCGCTGCTGCTCGGCCTGATCACCGCGACGATCCTGAAGCCGGGCAGCCACCTGAGCCTGCCGCTGCCGGCCGCCGATGCGGCGCTCAACCTGAAGACGGGCGCATTCACGCTGAAGGATTTCGTCGTCCACCTGGTGCCGAAATCGATCGCCGAGGCGATGGCGAACAACGAGATCCTGCAGATCGTCGTGTTCTCGATCTTCTTCGGCACCGCGCTGTCCGCGCTCGGCGACGCCGGCAAGCGCCTGACCGGCGTGATCGACGATCTCGCGCAGGTCATGCTCAAGGTGACGGGCGCGGTGATGTGGTTCGCGCCGGTCGCGGTGTTCGCGGCGCTGGCGTCGACGATCACGACGGAAGGGCTCGGCATCCTGCTCACGTTCGCGAAGTTCATGGCGAGCTTCTACCTGGCGCTGGCGCTGCTGTGGGGCGTGCTGACGCTCGCCGGCGTGGCGTTCCTCGGCAAGCGCGCGTTCACGCTGATCCGCCTGATCCGCGAGCCGTTCCTGCTGTCGTTCGCGACGGCGAGCTCCGAGGCCGCGTATCCGAAGCTGCTCGACGCGCTCGACCGGTTCGGCGTGAATCGCAGGATCTCGAGCTTCGTGCTGCCGATCGGATACTCGTTCAACCTCGACGGCTCGATGATGTACTGCACGTTCGCGGTGCTGTTCATCTCGCAGGTGTACGGGATCGACCTGCCGCTCGGCACGCAGATCACGATGCTGTTGATGCTGATGGTGACGTCGAAGGGGATGGCGGGCGTGCCGCGCGCATCGCTCGTCGTGATCGCGGCGACGCTCGGCCAGTTCCATCTGCCGGAAGCCGGACTGCTGCTGATCATGGGCGTCGACATGTTCCTCGACATGGGGCGCTCGGCGACCAACGCGGTCGGCAACTCGATCGCGGCTGCGGTGGTCGCGAAGTGGGAAGGCCAGCTCGGCGATTCGCGCGACGACACGGATCCGGACGGCGACGGCGAGATCAAGCAGGTGGAGGCGCGGGAGACGGCGACGTCCGCGTGATTTCCCTGTTTCAAATGAAATGATCCGCGCCGGCCTGGATTCGACCTGGATACAGGCCGGTGCAATACCTGCCGGCATTACCCGCCGGCAGTTGTTCCTTTACCTGCCTCCGGCGATTTTCCCGATTCGCCGAAAAACCTCCCCATTCCCGATACGCCGCATTCCGACACGCGGTGAAACTCCCGTCGGCGAACGCCGGATTTCCTCGATATCAAGGTACGCGCGTAAGTGGTCATTCACTCTCGCGCAATCGCGCGCGCCGTCTGCGCCAGCGGTCCGCAATTTTTTTCGATTTATATAACGCTATTCTCGCTGCAGCCGATTATCGAATGCGCGCGCGATGTAATACCGACTGCACCGGATGATTTAGGCGGCAGTATTTACGCACTGCCGATTTCAAACCATCCGGCCGCCCCATCATGTGAATGATTCCACCATTCAGGAGAGCATCAGCCATGGTCGCCGGAAAACCGATTCAGGCCGTGCTGCTCGCCGCCGCGATCGCCTCGATTGCGCCGGCCGGATACGCGGGCAACACCACCGACTGGCTGGCGAACACGTACGGCACGCTCGCCGCGCACGTCGGCAACGTCGCGCGTTCGATGTGGGTCGCGCCCGAAGGCGTGATCTACACCGCGTCGATGTGGGACGAGGACGAGGGCGGCGTCGCGATCTACCAGAACGGCAAGAGCGTCGGCTCGATCGGCACGCACTCGGAATTCCAGGGCAGCGCGATCACGGGCAACGCGACGTCGCTGTTCGTCGCGCTGCAGCCCGGCAACGGATACGGCAGCGGCGCGGTCGGGCGCTACAACCGCGCGACGCGGTTCCGCGACAAGCTGATTCAGGTCACGACGGCGACCGACCAGCCGCGCATCGACGTCGTCACCGGGCTCGCCACGGCCGGCTCGCTGCTCTATGCGAGCGACTTCTACGGCAATCGCGTGCGGGTGTTCACGACCGACGGCGTGTGGCAGCGCGACATCGGCGTATCGGCGCCGGGCGCGCTCGCCGTCGACGGTGCGGGCAACGTCTGGGTCGCGCAGAAGAGCGCGGGCGCGGTCGTCGAATTCAGCCCGGCCGGTGCGCTGCTGAACACGATCCGGCTGGCCGCCGGGTCGCAGCCGTCGGCGCTCTGTTTCGATGCGGCGACGGGGCAGCTGATGGTCGGCGACGAAGGCCCCGACATGAACATCAAGCGCTATACCGTCGCGGGCCGGCCCGCGCTGGCCGGCACGTTCGGCGTGCGCGGCGGTTATCTCGACACGACGACGGGCACCAAGGGGCAAGTCGGCGCGCAGCGCTTCACCCGCGTGGCCGGCATCGGCAAGGATACGGCCGGCAACCTGTACGTGCTCAACAACCCGTGGGGCGGCAGCTGGGATCTCGGCCGCAACGGCGCGACCGACATTCACGCGTACGGCAGCACCGGCAGCCTGCGGTGGACGCTGCAGTCGCTCAACTTCGAAGGCATCGCCGCGCCGGACCCGGTCACCGACGGCGCGCTGTTCTACAGCGGCACGCACGTGTACAGCGGCACCGCGGGCGGCGCCTTCGTCGCGAACACCGTCGATCCGTTCACGTATCCGTCGGATCCACGCATCAATATGGGCGACACGCAGCGCGACGAGCACTTCGGGCTGCTGACGTCGGTCGGCGCGAACCGGATCCTCGTCGCGGCGGGGCAGAATCCGCCGGTCTACTATTTCTTCCACTTCAACGCGGCCAGCGGCTACGTCGCGATTCCGGACGGATCGATCCCCGGGCCCGCGTTCAACACGACCCGGCGCGTGTCGGCCGGCTTCAGCCTCGACAGCAACGGCGGCGTATGGGCCGGCCTCGACAAGACCGGCGCCATTTATCACTATCCGCTGACCGGTTTCGATGCGAGCGGCAAGCCGTCGTGGGGGCCGGGCGTGCCGACGCCGGTGCCGGCCAGCATCCATCCGCTCACGCGCATCGTCTATCTCGCCGACAGCGACACGATGGTGCTCGCGCAGGGCGTCGTCGGCAGTACCGACTGGACGTCGATCGGCACGCGCATCGAGGTGTATCACGGCTGGCGCGCGGGCAACACGACGAAGCCGAACCCGGTGATCACGCTGCCGCACAGCGGCGCGAAGTCGATCGATGCGGCCGGCAACCACCTGTTCGTCGGCTACTGGTTCAGCAGCAGCGGGCCGCTGTGGCCGAACATCGACGCATTCAATCTCGACACCGGCAATCTCGACACGACGCTCGTCAACGCGAGCCCGGCGACCGTGGATACCAGCAGCGCGATCGATGCGATGTACAGCGTGCGTGCATACCGTCGCGCGAACGGCGAGTACGTGGTGACGAAGAACAACGTGAAAGGGAACAGCATCACCGTTTACCGGTGGACGCCTTGAGAGCGAGCCCTCACGGCCACGATGACACCGCGATGGCTGTCATCGAAATGCCTTCGCTGTAACGATGTGTAAGAAGCCGGCCCGCAACGGAGCCGGTCATCCGCTTGACATTGGGCGGCGATGTAATGCCGGCACGTCGGCGATCGTCGACGCAATGCACTCGATCGATTGGCAAGGGCCCTCGCCGCCGCGCGACACGGGCAGACAACGCCAGGATCATGCCGGACTCGTCAGACGGTAATCGCCCCATCAGTACAGAGGATTCCTATGAAAAATAGCCAGGTCAAGCGCGCGCTCCGGCTCGGAGCCGTCATGTCGGCCGTGTTGCTTGCGTCGCACGCGCATGCGGACGGTTTCGACGCCGCCGATGCCGCCCGCGTGCCGAGCGGTCAGTTCGTCACGCCGCTCGCCGTGCGCGGCGCAGTCCAGCAATTCCTGAATCCCGGGCTGCCGGCCTATCCGCATTTCGTCGCGGGAGAAGCCGTGCGCTCGCAACTGAGCCCGGACGGCAAGACGCTGGCGATCATCACCGCCGGCCAGAACTCGCTGTACAAGCCGGACGGTTCGGTCGACACCGCGGCCTCGACGCAATTCATCTTCCTGTACGACGTCGCGGGCGCGAACAAGACGCGCCCGGTGCTCAGGCAGGTGCTTCAGCAGACCAACGCGTTCGTCGGCCTGGCGTTTTCGCATGACGGAAGCACGCTCTATGCGACCGGCGGCAGCGACGATGCGGTCTACGTCTACGCGCAGCAGGGCGGCGCGTGGGCGCTGTCGACGACGATCGCGCTCGGCCACGCCGGCAAGGGCGTCGGCATTCGCGTGCAGCCGAACGCGGCCGGGCTCGCGCTGTCGGCCGACGGCAAGACGCTCGTCGTCGCGAACAACTACAACGACTCGATCAGCGTGATCGATACCGCGACCCGCAACGTGCGCTACGAGCACGACCTGCGGCCGTTCTTCTCCGGCAACGAAGGCCGCAGCGGCGATGCCGGCGGCACGTTCCCGTTCGCGGTCGCGATGAAGGGCAACGGCGTCGCGTACGTGTCGTCGGATCGCGATCGCGAGATCGTCGCGATCGACGTGTCGTCGCCGTCCCGCGGCCGCCTGCTCAAGCGCATCAAGCTGGACGGCAATGCGCTCGGCATGACGCTCGACGCGTCGCAATCGAGGCTGTTCGTCGCGCAGGACAACGCCGACCAGGTCGCGGTGATCGACACGAACACCAACGCGGTCGTGACCCGGATCGACGCGCGCGCGCCGGCCGGCGTGCTGGCGCACGGCCAGGCGCACACGGGCGCGGCGACGTACGCGGTCACGCTGTCGCGCGATGGCCGCACGCTGTATGCGACCAATGCCGGCGCGAACGAAATCGCCGTGATCCCGCTCGTCGGCGAGCGCGCGTATCGCGTCACCGGCCTGATTCCGACCGCGTTCGAGCCGCACGACGTGACGTTCAGCGCCGACGGCACGTGGATGTACGTGGTGAACGGCAAGAGCACCACCGGCCCGAACCCGGACCACCTGTTCGGCGCGACGCCGGCGCAGGCCGCCGCGTCGCGCGCGTCGAACGAATACCAGTTCCAGCTCGAGCGCGCGTCGCTCGTGAGCGCGCCGGTACCGGCGGCCCACGAGCTGCCGACGCTGACGCAGCAGGCCGCGCGCAACAACTTCTATCGCCCGGAAGACAACGACAGGGACAACGAAGTGATGGGCTTCCTGCGCCGTCACATCAAGCACGTGATCTACGTCGTGAAGGAGAACCGCACGTTCGACCAGGTGCTCGGCGACATCGGCAACGGCGCCAACGGCGATCCGAAGCTCGCCCAGTTCGGCCGGAACATCACGCCGAACTTCCATCGCCTGGCGAGCCAGTTCGTGACGCTCGACAACTTCATGAACCCGGGCGACGGCAGCATGGACGGCTGGTCGTGGGCGCTGCAGGGGCGCGTCACCAACACCGAGACGATCACCCAGCAGATCAACTACGCGGCGGTCAATCGCGGCCTGTCGTACGAGAGCGAGGGCACGAACCGCAACGTGCCGGTGAACTGGGAGACGGTGCAGCAGCGCGATGCGGCGGCCGGCCCTGCCGGCACCACGAACTACAGCAACGCGGCCGCCGCCCTGCCGGGCGGCGCGGCGAACCTGCTGCCCGGCACCGGCAACCATGCGTCGTCCGACGCGCCGTTCGGCCGCCAGCGCGGCTACATCTTCGACGCGGTGCTGGCCGGCGGCGGCACGGTCCGCAACTACGGTTTCCTCGTGAACAACATCGGCAGCATCGGCACGGCCGCGAACCCGATCGTCGATCCGCACGCGGCCGGCGTCGTCCAGGCCGCGGCGCTCGACCCGCGGCTCGCGTCGATGACGGACGTGTATTTCCGCGGGTTCGACCAGAACTATCCGGACCAGTGGCGCCTCGACGAGTGGAAACGCGAGTTCGACCAGTACGTCGCGGGCGGCAACCTGCCGACGCTGTCGCTGGTGCGCCTGTCGCACGATCACATGGGGGCGTTCGGCACGGCGCTCGCCGGCGTGAACACGCCGGAGACGCAGCAGGCGGACAACGACCTGGCGGTCGGCCGGCTGGTCGAAGCCGTCGCGAAGAGCCCGTATGCGAACGACACGCTGATCGTCGTGACCGAGGACGACGTGCAGGACGGCCCCGACCACGTGGATTCGCATCGCGGGCCCGCGTACATCGTCGGGCCGTACGTGAAGCAGGGCGCGGTGATCCGGACGCGCTACAGCCAGGTCAATGCGCTGCGCACCATCGAGGACGTGCTCGGCACGCAGCACATGAACCTGAATACCGCGTACCAGCGGCCGATGACCGACGTGTTCGACGTGCACGGCCCGGCGTCGTGGACCTACACGGCCGTCGCGTCGACGGCGCTGAAGGGCACCGGGCTGCGCCTGGCCGAAGGGGCGGGCGAGAACCTGCTGCACTACGCGGCCGGGCCGGACGTCACGTCGAAGCATGACGCGGCGTACTGGGCGAAGGTGACGGCGAAGTTCGATTTCGACGATGCCGACGAGGTGCCGGCGGATCAGTTCAACCGCGTGTTGTGGAAGGGCATGATGGGATCGCAGCCGTATCCGAAGCTCAGGGGCGTGACGCAGAAGGTCGCGAGCCGCGACGACGACTGATCGTCCGGCTGGACGGTCTGCAAGCGGGCCCTCCCGGCGGGAGGGCCCGTGTTTTTTTGCGAGGTGTGCGGCGAGGGGCTGCGTCGGCGGCATTCGGTGCGCCACGTGTGCGGCCGGCCGGGCCGCGCGGCGTCATGCGTGCCATATCAGGTTCGCGCTGCTGTCCGTTTCGGAAAGGAGCCGGAACCCGAGCCGTTCGTAGAGGCGCCGCGCCGGGTTGCCGTGCAGCACGCTGAGCGATACGGGCACGGGCTCGCGCGCGGCTTCGCTCAGCAGTTCGCGCAGCACGGCTTCGCCGATGCCTCGGCCTTGTCGCGACGGGAGAATCTGGATCTGGTGGACGTGCCATTCGCCGGCGGCGCGCGTCACCTTCAGCAAGCCGATCGAGTCGGCATCGGCATCCGTGCCTTCGCAGACGATCATCGCATCGTCGAAATTCGCCGCGATGCGCTGGTGGTGCGCTGCGTCGTCGGTGGGTGCGCCGACGCGTTGCAGATGCTCGGTCATCGTGAGCCGGCGGAGCCTCAGCAGGAACGGCAGGTCGGCGGCAGACGCCGGGCGCAGGCGGATCGCAGGGGGCATGGTCGGAGCGCGTTCGAGAGCGGGTTCGATGGCATGCAGCGCATGATTCACGAGCGCGGCATGCCGGTCAAAGGCCGGGCAACTGGATTTGCCGCGCGGCCGGACGATGCTCGAGGACGTTCGTGACCTCGTATTCGGTCTTGGCTCCGTCGGCGGTCTGCCACTGCTGTACGCGCACGCTGCAGACGAGTACGTCGCCCTTGCTGAAGCTGATCTGGTTGTTGTCCACGCGCGTCAGGAAATTCGCATCGGTGATCGCGGCGTGGATCGTGGCGGCACCGTCGTAGAGACGCCATTTGTTGTCGTCCTTGAACGCGAGCGACACGATCGAAAACGCCATCTTGCGATGCTCGTCGAGGATCGGTACGTTGGCTTGCTCGGGTACGCGGAACCAGTCGACCTCGTCCCGGGTGACGGTCTCGAACACGTCCGTGTCGGTGCCGGCCGAGAAAATCGTCACGCCGTCGCGCGAAAGCGGCATGAGCGCACGGGTGGTCGCCTCCCGGACACTCACGTCCCGCAGCAGGGTGAGGACGGACAGTTCGATCTCGAGCGTTTCGCCATCGACGTGCAGCACGGCGGTGCGTTCGTTCATCCGAACGCGCTGGATCGGGCGGCCGCGTAACCACTTGAGTACCGCGAACAGGCCCGTTCCGACTTTCGGACCGGCAATGCCGAGCGCGGTCAGAATCGTGACGGCATTGGCGAGTGCCGCGCCTTCGCTGCCGCTCAGCATGTCGTGCATTCTGCCGAGGAGCGAGGTCGCGAGCGTGAAGTCGATGTCGAAGCTGCCGGTCTTGAAGCTGCCCCGGACGTTCACCTGTGGCCGAACCTGGTCTCCGCAGAGCGCCTTGGCCGAGGCCTCGAGCAAGTCGCCGACGGCGAGAAGGGCGGGCGCGAGTTCCCGCACGTCCATTTCGGACGATTCGAGTGCCGGCCCGTCATAGGTAATGCGAAAGTGGCTCATGTCGCCAAGTGTACCGGCCGCGGCGAAGCCGGCCGTGTTTCCGTTGCGGTTGATCATGCCGGATGGGTTGACTCGAAAGGCCATCGACGCGCGAAGCGCAATGCTTTCGTATACCTTTCGAATCATCCTGCGGTCAACCGGATACGTACGATTCTGGCCATCCGGCCGATGCGTCAAGCCCGCTCACGCGATCCGGTACACACGCATCGCGTTGTCATGCCAGATCGCGCGGCGCGCCGCATCGTCGAGGTCCGCCATCGCGCGGGCGAACGTGCGCAGCAGCGCCGGATACGACACCCGCAACCCCGCCACCGGAAAATTGCTCGCGAACAGGCAGCGCTGCAAGCCGAATATCGCGATCGTGTCGCGGATGATCCGCGCGTTGTCCGCGTCGTTCCACGCCGCATCGCGCAAGCCGAGTTCGGAGATCTTGACTGTCACGCGCGGCGAAGCGGCGAGCGCTTCCATGCCGCTGCGCCAGCGCGCGAGCCCCGCGTCCGAACGGTCCCACGGCAGCCCGGCATGTTCGAGCACGACGTCGACGCCGGGCGCGTCGGCCAGCAGCGCGGCCGCGTCGCCGAGATGCCAGAACGGCACGCGCAGGTCCCAGCTCAGGCCATGCGCGGCCAGGCGTTCCAGCGCGGCCGGCCAGCGCGGGTCGCGCAGCGTGCCGGGCCCGTCGACGGCCGCGTCCGGCGACGCAGCGGTGCGCGGCTTGAACCGCACGCCGCGCACGCGTGGCCATGCGGCCTGTTCGGCGAGCCGCTCGTGCGCGTCGTCGGCCAGCAGGTCGACCCACGCGACGACGGCCGACGGCAGCCCGTGCGCGGCCGCGACCTCGTGCAGCCAGCGTGTCTCCGCGAGCGCCTCGTCGCGCGCCCGTTCGGCCTCGACGTGCACGCTCGCGACGAGCGGCGCGCGTTGCGCGGCGTGCCGGTAGTCGTCCACGCCGAAATCGCGGCACAGCGCCGCGTAGTCGCCGAACATGAAGTGCGCCGGATCGTACCGGTCCTGCAGCCACGGGTAGTGCGCGCCCGCGCCGAGCTGCCAAAGGTGGTGATGCGCGTCGACGAGCGCCGCCGGCATCGCGTCGGGCGGCGGTGCGTCGTCGCGCCGCTCAGCGCGTGCCGGCGAGCACATACGACGCATCCGGTTCGCGCAGCGTCGGCAATGCACCGACGAACCGCCACGCATCGAGATCGAGCTCGCGCACGTAGTCGTCCTGGAACGACACGTACGCGACGCGCCGCGACGGATGGAACGACAGCGCGGTCGGGTTCGCGGGCAGCGCGACGCGTTCGATCTCTTCGAGCTGCCGCGCATCGAACACCGAGATCGACCGCTCGCCGGAATTGGTCAGCAGCAGCAGGTCGCGGCCGTCCGGCGCGGTGGTGCGGTAGATGCGGTTGGGATCGCTGCGGGTCTTCACGCGGCGGCCGCAGGTCATCGTGTCGGTGTCGATCTCGACGAGCGTGTCGTCGCCGCGATTCGCGACGAACAGCGTGCGCTCGTCGCTCGACAGCGCATTGCCTTCGGGACGCGGGCCGGGCATCACCGCACGCGGCGCGACGGTCGCGTCGCGCGGATGGAATTGCGTGACCGTGTTCGACAGCAGGTGCACGCCGTAGGCGCGGCTCGCATCGCGCGTGAGCGTCACGAGGTGCGTCTTCACGCCGCCGGACGGCACGGCCATGTTCGGCACGGCCTGCCGGGTCGGCGCGTCGAACACGAGCAGCATGTCGTGCGCCTCGCTCATCGCGTACAGCCGGCCGTCGCGATCGGCCGCCATCCCGTGCGGCCGGTAGTACGGCCACAGGTCCAGCATGCGCGTGTGCGTGCGCTCGACGAGATCGATCTCGGCGATCCGGTGATCGCCTTCATGGCCGCGCGACCACGCGGTCTCGATCCCGAAGATGCCGACGTACGCGAAGCGGTCGTTCACGTCGACGGTGAACTCGTGCGGGAAGTTCGGCAGCACGATGTGCTTGAGCGCGGCTTTCGTCTCGAGGTCGTAGAAGCTGAAGGTGTGGGCGCATTTCTGCACCAGCAACAGGATGTCGTTCATGGTGTGTCTCCGTTGATTCGTTCGCGCGTGCGCGCGTCGGTGTCGGTGCGTGTCCGGTCAGTCTTCGCAGCGCCTGGGCAGCGTCAGCGCGAGCAGACCGGCCACCGCGATCGTGACGGCGAGGCTGTACACGCCGGCGGCCGCGCTCACGTGCTGGGTCAGCACGCCGACCGCATACGGGCCGCAGAAGCCGCCGAGGTTGCCGAGCGCGTTGATCAGGCCGCGCGCGCTGCCGGCCGTCTCGACGCTGCACAGCTTCGGCGGAATCGCCCAGAACACGCCGGCCGCCGCCTGCAGGAAGAAGCCGCAACCGATCAGGAACGCGAACGACACGATCATCGACCCATGCGTGAGCACCGACAGCGCGAGGCACGCGGCAAAGCCGACGAGCGGCAGCAGCACGAACAGGCGGCGCTTGCCGGTCCGGTCCGACAAATACGACGTGGCGAACATCCCGATCACCATCGCGACATACGGCAGCATCGCGAGCAGGCCGACCTTGCCCATCCCGCCGTGCGTGAGGTTTTTAAGCAGGGTCGGCAACCACATCGTATAGCCGTAGATGCCGACCTGATAGCAGAAGTTGATCGCGATCAGCAGCCAGATCGTCGGGTTGCGCAGTATCGCGCCGAACGACGCGGCGGCCGGCGTGCCGGCGGCCTGCTTGCGCGCCTGTTCGTCGCGCAGCGCGTCGAGGATGTACGCCTTCTCGCGCGGCGACACCCAGCGCGCGGTTTCCGGGCTGTCGTCGGCGAACATCAGCCACGCGAACAGGCACAGCAGCGACAGCGCGCCGGCGCTGTAGAACAGGTGACGCCAGTCGTAAGCAGCGAGGATGAAGCCGGACAGCGGCGCGGTGATCATGCCGGCGAGCGGCACGAACATGATGACCATCGCGTTCGCGCGGCCGCGTTCGCGGTCGGGAAACCAGTGGCTGACCATCGTCAGCACGACCGGCAGCATCCCGCCTTCCGCCACGCCGAGCAGGAAGCGCAGCGCCAAAAGTTGCCACGTATGGGTGACGAGCCCGGTCAGCACCGACAGCACGGCCCAGCTCACGAGCGACCACGCGATGAGCTTCTTGCCGCTGCCGAGCGCGGCGCGCCGGCCCCCCGGAATCTGCAGGAACAGGTAGCCGAAGAAGAAGATGCCGCCGGCGAGGCCGGCCATCGTCGCGTTCATGCCGAGTTCGGCGTTCATCCCGCCCGGCATCGCGAACGCGATGTTCACGCGGTCCATGTACGAAACGATGCAGGCGAGCAGCAGCGGCGGAATCACGCGCAGCCAGCGGCGGCGCGGAATGGCATCGCCGGCTTCATAGGCCGGGGTGGCGGGGTTCAGCAGAGTCATGGTGTCTCCGATCCATGTGATGAGCGGCGGCGGCCTTCTGTCGGGCCGCCGTCACGCCGATGCGCAACGCAACGCGCGTTGCGGGTACGAAACGATGGCTAGCGGCCCCAGCGCAGCACGAGCGGATCGAGCCGCCGTGCCGCGTCGAGCAGGCCTGCACGCACCTGCGGATGCAGTTCGGGCCAGGGGGCGCGCGGCCGGTCGCACGCGATCACGCCGCCTTCCTTCAGCAGCGCCTTCGCGGTCAGGAAGCCCGACTGGCGGTTCTCGTAGTTGATCAGCGGCAGCCAGCGCGCGTATTGCTCGCACGCTTCGTCGCGGCGTCCGGCGAAATACGCGTCGGTGATGCGGCGGATGCCGTCCGGATAACCGCCGCCCGTCATCGCGCCGGTCGCGCCGGCATCGAGGTCGGCGAGCAGCGTGATGCCTTCCTCGCCGTCCCACGGCCCTTCGATCGCGTCGCCGCCGAGCGCGATCAGCTCGCGCAGCTTCGACGCGGCGCCGGGCGTCTCGATCTTGAAGTACGACACGGCGTCGATCTCGCGTGCGAGCGTCGCGAGCAGCGACGCCGGCAGCGCGACGCCGCTCGCGGGCGCGTCCTGGATCATCAGCGGAATGTCGAGGCCGTCGGCGACTTCGCGGAAGAACGCGCGGATCGATGCGTCGGGCACGCGGAACGTCGCGCCGTGGTACGGCGGCATCACCATCACCATCGCGGCACCGAGTGCCTGTGCGCGGCGGTTGCGTTCCGCGCAGATCCGCGCGCTGAAGTGCGACGTCGTGACGATCACCGGCACGCGGCCGGCGACGTGCTCGAGCGTCGTGCGCGTGATGAGGTCGCGTTCGTCGTCGCCGAGCGCGAACTGCTCCGAGTAGTTCGCGTGGATGCAGATGCCTTGCGAGCCGGCATCGATCATGAAGTCGAGGCAGCGGCGCTGGCCGTCGAGGTCGAGCGCGCCGTGCGCGTCGAAGATCGTCGGCGCAACCGGAAAGACGCCCTGGTAGCGTGCGTGCATGGGCGGCCTCACTCGACGATGTCGAACTGGTCGAGGAACTCGGTCTTCAGCGTGAGACCGAGGCCCGGGACGTCGTCGCGCAGCTGCAGGAAGCCGTTCTCGGCCACCGGCTCGCCATCGAAGATGTAATAGAACAGCTCGTTGCCGACTTCCACGTCGAACATCGGGAAGTACTCGCTCATCGGCGACGCGAGCGTGCTCATCGTCAGGTGATAGTTGTGCATCTGGCCCGCATGCGGAATCACCGGCACGCTGTACGCCTCGCACAGCGCGTTGATCTTGTGCGCCATCGTGATCCCGCCGACGCGGTTCGTGTCGTACTGCACGACCGACACGGCCTTGCGGTCGAGCAGCTGCTTGAAGCCGTACAGCGAGAACTCGTGCTCGCCGCCCGAGATCGGAATGCTCGTCAGCCGGTTCAGCTCCGCGTAGCCGTCGATGTCGTCGGCGATCACCGGCTCCTCGAGCCAGCGCGGCTGGTACTTCTCGAGCTTCGGCAGGATGCGCTTCGCATACTCGAGGTTCCAGCCCATGTAGCACTCGAGCATCAGGTCGTTGTCGTAGCCGATCACCTCGCGGATCGCCGCGACCGACTTCAGGTTCTCCACCACGCCCTGCTGGCCGTGCGCGGGCCCGTAGCCGAAGCGCATCTTGAACGCGCGGAAGCCTTCCTTCAGGTATTGCTGCGCTTCCTCCTGCATCGCCTTCAGGTCGGTGCGGTAGAGCTTCGAGTAGTAGCAGGGGATCCGCTCCTTGGTGCGGCCGCCGAGCAGCTTGAACACCGGCTTGCCGACGCTCTTGCCGAGGATGTCCCAGATCGCGATGTCGACCGCCGAGATCGCCGCCATGCCGATGCCCTTGCGGCCCCAGGCGTGGGTCGCGCGGTACATCCGCTGGTTCAGGTACTCGTAGTCCCACGGGTCCTGGCCGATCACGAGCGGCGCGAGGTACTGGTCGATGATCGCCTTCGCGACGTGCGGCGCGAGCGCGACGTTGCCGAGGCCGACGATGCCGTCGTCGGTCTCGACTTCCACGACCGTCCACGCATGGAAGCGGAACGTGCTCATGGTTTCCTGCGGCGCGTACAGCAGGTCCATCGCGTTCGAGCAGAAGTTGCCCTGCGGCGGAACGGTCTTGCCTTTCCACTGGAATACGCGGGCGCGCACGGAGCGGATCTTCATGTTGGTGTCTCCTGGAATCGATGTTGTCGTGTGTGTGTCGTGTGCGGCTGGCGCGCGAGCGTCACGCCGAAACGGTGCGGGTGCGGCGCGCGGCGCCCATGCGGCAAGCGATCTGCAGCGCCTGCCAGGTCGCGCCGACGTCGGCCGTGCCACGGCCCGCGATGTCGTACGCGGTGCCGTGCGCGGGCGTCGTGATCGGCACGGGCAGCCCGCCCTGCACGGTCACGCCGCGCGAGAAGCCGAGCAGCTTGATCGCGATCTGCCCCTGGTCGTGGTACATCGTGACGATCGCCTGGTAGTCGCCGGCCTGCGCCTTCAGGAAGATCGTGTCGGCAGGGAACGGGCCGTGGAACGGCGCGTCGGTCGGCCAGTCGCGCGACTGCAGCTTGCGCACGGCCGGCTCGATGATGTCGACTTCCTCGCGGCCGCAGCTGCCGCCGTCGCCGCCGTGCGGGTTGAACGCGGCGATCGCGACCTTCGGCGCCGCGACGCCGTTCGCGAGCAGCGACCGGTAGATCAGTTCGGATGCCTGTTCGATTCGCGCGACACTCAGCTGGGCCGCCGCATCCTTCAGCGGAATATGCGACGAGATGCGCGCGGTCCACAGCTCGCCGAGCGTGTTGAATTCGCAGAAGTAGCCGGTCACGCCGAGCGCGGCGGCGAAGTGGTGCAGCTCGTCGTCGTGCCGGAGCCCGCCGAGCTTCATCGCGTACTTGTTCAGCGGCGCAAAGCAGATCGCGTCGATGTCGCCGGCGAGCGCGGCGTCGAGGCACCGGTCGAGCACGGTCAGCGTCGAGCGGCCGCCGGCCGCGCCGGGCTGGCCGACGGTGACCTGCGCGCGATCGATCGTGTCGAGCGCGACGAACGCGGCGCGCGCGGTGGACGGTCGGCCGCGCACGGCGGCGAGCGATGCGACGGGTTCGACGTCGACCGTCACGCCGGCGACGCGCTGGCCGGCTTCCCACAGCCAGCGGTCGCCGATCAGCACGAGGTTGGCGCGGGACGTCGCGTCGGGCCGCGCGAGCAGTTTCGCGATCAGTTCGGCGCCGATGCCGGCGGGGTCGCCGAGGGTCAGCGCGACGACGGGCAGTGAAGCGGCGGGCAGTGCAGCGGCGGGCACGGCGGCGGCGGTCGTCATGCGGCGTCTCCGTGGCGGGCGGCGGGCGGTTGCATGTTCATGCGGTGTCTCCGGTGGCGGCGTGTGGCCGTTGGTGTATGGGGTTCATGCTAGGTAGACGGAATGAGTCGGTAAATTGAAAACTCTTGATGAATCGATAACCTGGAGTAATCGAAATGGGCTCGATCGATCGACGAGACTCGACTCCCCAATTGCTGAACCGGCTGCGGATGCGGCAGATCGCGCTGCTGCTCGCGGTGGATGAATGCTCGACGCTGCGCGCGGCCGCCGGGCAGCTCGGCCTCACGCAGCCGGCCGCGACGAAGATGCTGGCCGAACTGGAAAGCGCGCTCGGCCAGCGCCTCTTCGATCGCGTCGGGCGCGGGCTCGTGCTGAATCCGGCCGGCGAGCGCGTGCTCGGCTATTTCCGCGGGATTCGCGGCAGCATGGAGGCGCTCAATCGCGAGCTCGGCGAACTGCAGCTCGGCAGCGCGGGGCGGCTCGCGATCGGCAGCATCATGGCGGCGTCGCCGGGGCGGCTCACCGAGGCGCTGGTGCAGCTGAAGGCGCGCTATCCGCTGCTGGCGATCGACATCGCGGTCGATACCAGCGACCGGCTGATGCCGCAGTTGCGCGAAGGCGTGCTCGAGGTGGTGATCGGCCGCAACGTCGGCACCGATTGCGACTTCCGCGTGGTGGACGACGAGGCGCTCGCGATCATCGCGGGCCGCGACCATCCGCTCGCGGGCGCGGGGCCGGTCGAATTCGACGCGCTGCTCGAGTACACGTGGATCCTGCAGCCGGCCGGCAGCCCGGCGCGCGAGGTGGTCGAGCGCGAGTTCCGCGCGCGTCACCAGCCGATGCCGCGCGGGCTCGTCGAAACGGGGTCGATCCTGACGACGATGAACCTCGTCGACCGTTCGCGGATGCTCGGCGTGATTCCGTTGACCGTCGCGCAGCGCAACGCGGAGCACAGGCTGGTTGCGATCCTCGATTACGAACTCGACCAGAAGCTGCCGTCGTATGGCAGCCTCGTGCGGCGTGATCGGCCGCTGAGCATTCCGGCGCAGCAGTTTCTGGCGCTGTTCCATCGGGAAGGCGGCCAGGGCGCGGGCGATTGATGGAAGGCGGGGCGGCTACGTTGTGGCGTCACGCACCGGCGAGCTTCGCTCGCGGTGCGTGATGACGGCGATCAGGGCAGGTCGGGACAATCCACGCCGAGCCGGACCAAGCCAGATACCGCGCGGCGCACCGCCGCCACCCCGCTTCAGCGTGCCGACGGCGCGGCCGGCGCTTCGGCGAGCGACGGCGTCGATGCCGACAACGCGCGATCCGGCCGGATCCGCAGCGCGGCGACGATGCCGATCAGCAGCATCGCGACCGACCCGACGAACGGCACCGTCCAGCTGCCGGTGTGGTCGACGAGATAGCCGAACAGGATCGGCGACAGGATCCCCGCGATTGCGGAACCCGCATTCATCATCCCGCTCGCGATGCCCGCGTGCGTCGGCGCGATGTCGCTCGGCACGGCCCAGATCGGCCCGATCGTCAGTTCGAGGCACAGGAACGACCCGGACAGGCACAGCGCGATGCCGGCCGTCGAATGCACGAACGCGAGCGGCAGCATGCAGGCGAGCGCGCCGGTGAAGCTCGCGACGATCACGCTCTGGCGCGACAGCGCGAGGTTGCCGGTCTTGCGGTAGATGCGGTCGCACAGCCAGCCGCCGAGCGTGTCGCCGACGACGCCCGCGAAGAACACGCCGGACGCGAACAGCGCGGTGGACTTCAGGTCGAGGCCCTTGCCGTTCAGGAAGAACGTCGGCAGCCACGTGAAGAACAGCCAGGCGGTCCAGCCGTAGCAGAAGTACACGAAGATCGTCGGCGCCATCCGGCGGAACAGCGGGCCCCACGGCGTCGGACCCGGCGCCGGTGCCGGCCGGGCGGCGATGGTGGCGGCGGCGGTGGCGCGTGCGCGGTGCGCGTCGTGGTCGCCGCCGTCGCCGACCGGATACTCGCGAAAGCCGACGATCCACCACACGAGCCACACCAGCGTCACCGCGCCGATCACGAAGAACGCCGCGCGCCACGACAGCCACGTCATCAGCGCGGCGACGATCGGCGGCGTGACCGCGTTGCCGAGCCGCGAGAACGAATGCGTGAAGCCCTGCACGACGCCGCGCCGTTCGCGCGTGAACCAGTGCGTGATCGCGCGGGCCTGCGCGGGCAGCGTCGCGCCTTCGCCGATCCCGAGCAGCAGGCGCGCGGCGAACAGCAGCGCGAGGCTGTGCACGAGCCCGGTCATGAAGGTCGACGCGACCCAGATCAGCCCGCAGCCGATCAGCGTGATGCGGGCGCCGAAGCGGTCGGCGATCCAGCCGCCGAAGATCTGGCAGATCGCGTACGAATACGCGAACGCGGAGAACGCGATGCCGAGTTCGGTGTTCGACAGCCCGAGTTCGGCCTTGATCGCACCGGCCGCGGTCGCGAGGTTCACGCGGTCGACGTAGAGGATGAACGAAAGCGCGCACAGCAGCCACAGCGTGTGGCGTCGTTGACGGTGATCGGTCGGCATGTGTCTCACTCCATTCTTGTGCGCGTCGTTGCAATGACGCCGCGTTCACTGGCCGGGCCAGCATCGCGCGCCGGAGGAGGCATCGTCTACTGAATCTTTTGGATCAATCGATAACCTGCGGTGTTCGGTTTCGCCGCATTCGGGTGCCGGCTCGGGGCGCCGTGCGGGTTTTCCACGAACGGTTGCGGCATGATGCGGGATGGCCGCGCACGGACACGACGCACGGCATGGGTCGAACGCGTTTCGACGCCGGTGCGGTCATGATGCAGTGACGCGGCGCAATCGCACAGTCGGGAATGGACGGACATGGAACAACGACTTTCACGCCACCGGGACAACCGCTTCTGGCAACTCCAGCCGGTGAAATGGTGGATCCAGGGGCACGGCCGCGACGGCTATTCGTTCCGGCTGCTGCTGATTCCGCTGCTTGCCGTGTTCGTGCTCGAGTTCGTGTGCGTGATGCTCGACGCGCTGTTCAGCGCGCTCATCGTGAGCGGTGCGATGACGCTGTTCCTCGGGATCGCAGGGTATTACGGCGCGAAGCGCGAATGGCTGGTGCCGTCCGCGCCGGCGCGCGCGCTCGTGAAGGCGCGTACCAAGCAGGCGGCCGAGCGATCTATCGGCTCGCCATTGCCGGCTTGGTGTTCATCGCGGGCGTTTGTAAAGAAGCCACGGCGCGCGGACCGAACGACGCGTGCCTGTTGAACCGGCACGCGTCGTCACACTCAGATGTGGCCCAGCAGCACGAGTATCACGACGACGACGACGATCAGCCCGAGAGAGCCCGATGGCCAGTAGCCCCAGCTTCGGCTGTGCGGCCACGCTGGAAACGCCCCGATCAGCAGCAGAATCAGAACGATGATAAGGATTGTACCGAGCATCGTGCCCCTCCTGAATTTGTTCGACATGACGGTGCCTGCTGGCGCAATTCCCGTGCCGCGATGCACGCCCATCGGCGCAACCCGGCGAAAGCGCACTGTTTGGATACCGGAATTCATGAGATGAATAGCGTCCGATTCAGAAAATAAATTTCAAAAATGCGGACCCGGTCGCTATGCTGATCCTTCGGTTTCATTCAGGCGGAACAGGCAATGGCTGAACTCTTTCTGGTACGGCACGGGCAGGCGTCGTTCGGCACGGACGACTACGACCGGCTGTCCGCCGCGGGCGAGCAGCAGGGCGTCTGGCTCGGCGAATACTTCGCGCGGCAGGGCCTGACGTTCGATCGCGTGATCTGCGGCACGATGAACCGGCATGCGCAGACGGTCGCCGCGATCCTGCGCGGAATGGGCCGCGACGGCGTGGTGGTCGACCGCCATCCCGGCCTGAACGAATACGACTTCCACGGGCTGTTCGCGGCGGCGGCGAACGACTATCCGGAGATCGCGCGGCTCGCGGCCGGCTCGATGAAGGAGCACTTTCGCGCGCTGCGGCAGGTGCTGCACCTGTGGGCCGACGACAAGCTCGGCGACACCGCGCCCGAAACCTGGGCGCATTTCCAGCAGCGCGTCGCCGACGCGCGCGCCGCGATCCGCGGCGGCGGCAGCCAGCGCGTGCTCGCGGTGAGCTCCGGCGGCCCGATCGCGGTGACCGTGCAGCAGGTGCTCGCCGCACCGCCATCGAGCGCGATCGCGCTGAACCTGCAGATCCGCAACAGCAGTCTTTCGCAGTTTTTCTTCAACGCCGAAGCGTTCCACCTTGCGTCGTTCAACGGCATCCCGCATCTCGAGGATCCCGAACGGCACACGTGGCGCACCTACGGCTGACCCCACGAACGATCGCGACGATGACGAATCCTTCCCAGCCCCTCGACGTAGCCCGCCTCACGCGCTATCTGGAAGCGCACGTGCCGGGTTTCGAAGGCCCGCTCGACATGGAGAAGTTTGCCGGCGGCCAGTCGAACCCGACCTTCCTGCTGCATGCGAAGAGCGGCCGTTACGTGCTGCGCCGCCAGCCGCCCGGCGAGCTGCTGAAATCCGCGCATGCGGTCGATCGCGAATTCCGCGTGCTGAGTGCGCTGTCGGGCACCGCGGTGCCGGTCGCGCATCCATATCACCTCTGCGAAGACCGCGACGTGATCGGCAGCCTGTTCTACGTGATGAGCTTCGAGGACGGCCGGATCTTCTGGGATCCGGCGCTGCCGGAGCTGCCGAAGGCCGAGCGCGCGACCTGCTACGACGCGCTGCTGCGCACGATGGCCGCGCTGCACGACGTGGACGTCGACGCGGTGGGCCTTGCCGACTACGGCCGCCCCGGCAACTACTTCGAGCGCCAGATCGGCGTCTGGACGAAGCAGTATCGCGCGGCGGAAACCGAGCGCCTCGACGCGATGGAGACGCTGATCGAGTGGCTGCCGAAGGCGTGCCCGGCGGACACCGGCCGGCCCGCGCTGGTGCACGGCGATTTTCGGATCGACAACCTGATGTTCGCGCGCGACGGCTATCGCGTGCAGGCCGTGCTCGACTGGGAACTGTCGACGCTCGGCAACCCGCTCGCCGATCTCGCGTATTTCTGCATGTGCCTGCGGCTGCCGTCGGGCGGCCAGGTGCGCGGGCTCGCGGGCCAGGATCGTGCGGAACTCGGCATTCCTGACGAAGCGGCGATCGTCGCGCGCTATTGCGAGCTGCGCGGCATCGAGCCGATCCGCGACTGGCATTTCTATCTCGCGTTCAGTTTCTTCCGGCTCGCGGCGATCGCGCAGGGCGTGAAGGCGCGCGCGCTGCAGGGCAACGCGTCGAGCGAGCAGGCGCTGCGCGTCGGCGCGATGGCCGGCCGGCTGGCCGAGATGGCCGTCGACGTGATCGGCGCGCCGCGCTGACCGCGACGGAAGCGCCGCGCGGCGGCACGACAACACATCAATGGAGGAGCACAGCAACATGGCAACGAATCTGTTCGACCTGACGGGCAAGATCGCGCTGGTGACGGGCGCGAGCCGCGGCATCGGCGAGGAAATCGCGAAGCTGCTCGCGCAGCAGGGCGCGCACGTGATCGTGTCGAGCCGCAAGCTCGACGACTGCCAGGCGGTGGCGGACGAAATCGTCGCGGCGGGCGGCCGCGCCGAAGCGCTGGCGTGCCACGTCGGGCGGCTGGAGGACATCGCCGCGACGTTCGAGACGATCCGCGGCAAGCATGGTCGGCTCGACATCCTCGTGAACAACGCGGCTGCGAATCCGTATTTCGGGCACATCCTCGACACCGATCTCGCCGCGTACGAAAAGACCGTCGACGTGAACATCCGCGGCTACTTCTTCATGTCGGTCGAGGCCGGCAAGCTGATGAAGGCGCAGGGCGGCGGCGCGATCGTCAACACCGCGTCGGTGAATGCGCTGCAGCCGGGCGACCGGCAAGGCATCTACTCGATCACGAAGGCCGCGGTCGTCAACATGACGAAGGCGTTCGCGAAGGAGTGCGGGCCGTTCGGCATCCGCGTGAACGCGCTGCTGCCGGGCCTCACCAAGACGAAGTTCGCGGGCGCGCTGTTCGCCGACAAGGACATCTACGAAACCTGGATGACGAAGATCCCGCTGCGCCGCCACGCGGAGCCGCGCGAGATGGCCGGCACGGTGCTGTATCTCGTGTCCGATGCGGCGAGCTACACGAACGGCGGATGCATCGTCGTCGACGGCGGCCTGACGATCTGAGCGCGCGATGAAAATCGACAGCTATGCCGGGCAGAGCGTGATGATCACCGGCGCCGCGAGCGGCTTCGGTGCGCTGCTCGCGAGCGAGCTGGCCGCGATGGGCGCGCGGCTCGCGCTCGGCGACCTGAACGAAGCGGCGCTCGAACGCGTGGCCGCGGGGCTGCGCGCAGCCGGCGCCGACGTGATCGCGCAGCGCTGCGACGTGCGCGTCGAAGCCGACGTCGCGTTGCTGGTCCAGGCGGCGGTCGCGGGCTTCGAACGGCTCGACGTCGGCATCAACAATGCCGGCATCGCCCCGCCGATGAAGGCGCTGATCGATACCGACGAAGCCGATCTCGACCTGAGCTTCGCGGTGAACGCGAAGGGCGTGTTCTTTGCGATGAAGCACCAGATTCGCCAGATGCTCGCGCAACGCGAAGGCGTGATCCTGAACGTCGCGTCGATGGCAGGGCTCGGCGGCGCGCCGAAGCTGGCCGCCTATGCGGCGTCGAAACACGCGGTGGTCGGGCTCACGAAGACGGCCGCGCTTGAATACGCGCGCCACGGCATTCGCGTGAACGCGGTGTGCCCGTTCTACAGCGCGACGCCGATGGTCACCGACAGCGACCTCGGCGCGCGCCAGGACTTTCTCGCGCAGGGCTCGCCGATGAAGCGGCTCGGCCGGCCCGAGGAAATCGTCGCGACGATGCTCACGCTGTGCGCGAAGGAAAACACCTATCTGACCGGGCAGGCCGTCGCCGTCGACGGCGGTGTCTCGGCCTTCTGAACCGAACGAACGGAAACCGGAATCTCGAGGAGTCGATCATGGACTTTGGCTACACCCCGAAAGTGGAAGAATTGCGCGAACGCGTGCGCGCGTTCATGGACGCGCACATCGTGCCGCGCATTCGTCAGTGGAACGAAGAAGTGCATGCCGGGCAGTATCCCGTGTCGTTCATGGAGGCGCTGAAGGAGCGCGCGAAGGCCGAAGGCCTGTGGAACCTGTTCCTGCCGCACCTGAAGGCCGACGAGCCGGGCACGGCCCTGACGAACCTCGAATACGCGCCGCTCGCCGAGATCATGGGGCGCGTGAGCTGGGCGTCGGAGGTATTCAACTGCAACGCGCCGGACACCGGCAACATGGAATTGCTGCACATGTTCGCGACGCCCGAGCAGCGCGAACAGTGGCTGCTGCCGCTCTTGCGCGGCGAGATCCGTTCGGCGTTCGCGATGACGGAGCCCGACGTCGCATCGTCGGACGCGACCAACATCACGACACGCATCGAGCGCGTGGGCGACGAGTACGTGATCAACGGCCGCAAGTGGTTCATCACGAACGCCGCGCACCCGAACTGCAAGATCTTCATCGTGATGGGCAAGACCGATCCCGAAGCGGAATCGCACCAGCAGCAGAGCATGATCCTCGTGCCGCGCGACACGCCAGGCGTGACGATCGTGCGCAACATCACGGTGGTCAATCACTACGCGCCCGAAGGGCACTGCGAGATCACGTTCGACAACGTGCGCGTGCCGGCGCGCAACCTGCTCGGCGAGGAAGGCAGCGGCTTCGCGCTCGCGCAGGCGCGCCTCGGGCCGGGCCGCATCCACCACTGCATGCGTTCGATCGGCGCGGCCGAGCTCGCGCTGGAACTGATGATCGACCGCGCGCAGTCGCGCGAGGCGTTCGGCAAGCCGCTGAACCGGCACGGCACGATCGGCGAATGGATCGCGCGTTCGCGCATCGAGATCGACCAGGCGCGCCTCCTGGTGCTGAAGGCCGCGTGGATGATCGACAAGGTCGGCGCGAAGGCGGCGCGCAAGGAAATCTCGATGATCAAGGCGCTCGTGCCGACCGTGTACACGAACGTGTGCGACCGCGCGATGCAGGTGTTCGGCGCGGCGGGCCTGAGCCCCGACACGCCGCTCGCCGACCTGTGGACCTGGGGCCGCGCGCTGCGCTTCGCCGACGGTCCGGACGAGGTGCACCTGCAGGCGATCGCGCGCATGGAGATCAAGGACGCCGTGCGCGGCTCGACCGAACCGTACCTGACGCGGCCGCCGCGCGGCTGAGCGGCGCACCGCGCGAGCCAGCGACGTGGGCGAACGGGAGACGCACGCCGTATTAAGATGCCGGCAAGGAGATCCGGCGATGCGCCTTTCGAAGATTGATCTGAACCTGTTCGTCGTATTCGAGGCGATCTACAACAAGCGCAACCTGACGCGCGCGGCCGAGGTGCTGAACCTCACGCAGCCGGCCGTCAGCAACGCGCTGGCGCGGCTGCGCAAGACGCTGAACGATCCGCTGTTCGTCAGCACGCCGGCCGGGATGATGCCGACGCCGCTGGCCGAGAACATCGTCGGCCGCGTGCGCGAGGCGCTGCAGCTGCTCGATTCGAGCGCGCACGAAGGCGACGTGTTCGACCCCGCTTCGTCCGAGCGCGTGTTCCGGTTGAGCATGAGCGACCTGACCGAAGCGCTGCTGCTGCCCGCGCTCGGCGAACTGCTGCAGACGCATGCGCCCGGCATGCACGTGCGCAGCTACACGATGGACCGCCGCGAAGTGGCGACCGCGCTCGCGAACGGTTCGGTCGACATCGCGATCGACGCGCCGCTGATCGGCGACCCGCACCTGCACCAGGCGCTGCTCGTGCGCGACCGCTACGCGTGCATGATCCGCGACGACCACCCGTTCAAGGGCGACACGCTGACCCTGGACGACTACCTGTCGATGGGGCACATCCACGTGTCGAGCCGCCGCAAGGGCAGCGGGCACGTCGATGCCGAACTGACGCGGCTCGGGCTGCGCCGCAACATCCAGATGCGCGTGCAGCACTACATGGTCGCGCCGCTGATCGCGATGCGCGGCGACCTCGCGCTGACGGCGCCGCTTCGGTTGCTGCAGCGCTATCCGGCGCGGATTCTCGAACTGCCGTTCGAGATGCCGGGGCTCGAATATTTCTGCTACTGGCATCGCAGCGCCGATCAGGATCAGGGCAGCCAGTGGCTGCGAGAGCAGCTGATGACGCTGATGGGCGGGATCGGCGAGTCGCCGTGATGTGACGACGCGTGCGCGCCGTGCGCCGGCCCGCGCCGGCTTCGCTCAAAACGAATCGTCGTCGAAGCGCGACGATACCGGCCGGCGTTTCATGTCCTTCAACCAGTCCCTGACGTAGTCCGGATCCTCGAACTCGCGCAGCGCGATGGTCAGGTCCTGGTTGCCGCGCTGCATGCCGGCGATGTCGCGCGCGAGCATGCGGATCACGGTATCGGGCGCGATCTTGACGGACGACGCGATGCCGTAAGTACGCCGGAAATCGTTCTCGACGTGCCGGATCTCCTGATCGAGCTCGCGCAGCTGTTCCTCCAGGATGCCGTTGTAGCGCGTGAGCCGTGCTTCGCTCAGGCCGTCGATCGCGCGTCGGTCAATCTGTTCGATCTCCAGCTGCAGTTCCAGCAGTTGCAGCAGATTGCCTTTCGCATACGCGTGGTTGACCCGCTGCATCAGCACGGTCTTGCGCTGCTGTTCCTGCGGATCGGTTTCGCGATCGGGATGCAGCGCGCTGGCCAGCTTGCGAAAGATCTCTCGGATCGACTTGCTCGATTCGGCCTGCTCGGCCTCGCGCTTCGCCTGCGCGGCCGACTGCTTCGGCGCTTTCTTGCGCTTCGCGCGCTGGGCCTCGCGGGCCGCGTGAGCGGCCATGTCTCGCTCGAACTGGGCGTCGAGTTCGGCCTGCATGCGCTCGGCGAGCTCGTCGGGTGACAGCATGTCGAGATCGTCGGCCGGTTCCGCGGCGGGCATCGGCTTCGGCTCCCGCTTCATCGGCTCGGGGTCGGCCGCGGCGCTGCCGGCGTCGTCGGATGCGCGATGGCGGTTGTAAATGACCTTCAGCGCCGCGTCGTCGCTGACGTTCAGCAAGTCGCGCGCCATGTCGGCGATCAGGTCGGACAGCATGCGCTGCTCGGCCTTGCTCAGTCCCTTCTGCAGGAACGCGTCGTCGAGCAGATGCATCAGCCTGATCCGCAGCGCCGTCGCTTCCTGTTCGAGCGGCAACAGCCCGTCGACGAATTTCTTCTGGAAGGCCGGCGTGACGGCTTCCCATGCGCCCAGACGCTCGCGCCGCTTTTCGATGTGCTTGACGAGCGTATTGAAGGTTTGCTGGGCTTTGGACAGGCTGGCTGTCTCGTGACCGGGCGCGATGGCGACCGCGGCACCGCGACGTGCGGTCATGATGAAGGTCCTCCGGCCGCGGCGGGAGGCGCGGCAGGCCGGTATTTTAGCCGGCATCGCCGGGTCCGGTGGCGAGACGGTCGGCGCGGGCAGCCGCGCTCGCCGCGCATCGCTACACGGTTACTCAGAACAATTGCCCCTGCCCGGAAATCACGCGTTCGAAATCGTCGCGCAGGAACGGCAGGATCGCATCGGCGACCGGCTGCAGCTGGCGGCTCACGTAGAACGCGTAGTCGATCGGCGAGCGCATCGTTTCGAGCGGTTCGGGGCCGGCCGTCGTCATCACGTAGCTGATCCAGCCGCCGCGCTGATACTGCAGCGGCCTGCCGCGCGCCTGGTTGAATTCGTCGGCGATCCGCGCGGCGCGCACGTGCGGCGGCACGTTGCGCTGATATTCGCTCAACGGCCGGCGCACGCGCTTGCGATAGATCAGTTGCGCATCGTATTCGCCGGCGAGCGTGCGCCGCACGTAGTCGCGAATGAAATCCTGGTACGGCTCGCGCTTGAACACCCGCCGGTAGAGTTCGCGCTGGAATGCCTGCGCGAGCGGCGTCCAGTCGGTGCGCACCGTTTCGAGCCCCTTGAACACGAGGTCCTCGCCGCCGTCCGCCGCGCGCGCGAGGCCCGCATAGCGCTTCTTGCTGCCTTCTTCCGCGCCGCGCACGGTCGGCATCAGGAAGCGCCGGTAATGCCGCTCGTACTGCAGTTCGAGCGCGCTTTCGAGCCCGAAGCGATCGCGCAGGTGCGCCTGCCACCAGCGGTTCACGTGCTCGACGAGCGCGCGGCCCTTCGCGCCGGCCGCGTCGTCGTCGTGCTCGCGTCCGAGCCACACGAAGGTCGAATCGGTATCGCCGTAGATGACTTCGTAACCCTGCGCCTCGATCAGCTCGCGCGTGCGGTGCATGATCTCGTGGCCGCGCATCGTGATCGACGACGCGAGGCGCGGATCGAAGAACCGGCAGCCCGTCGAGCCGAGCACGCCGTAGAACGAATTCATGATGATCTTCAGCGCCTGCGACAACGGCGCGTTGCGCTGGCGTTTCGCTTCGTCGCGGCCTTCCGACACGCGCCGCACGATGTCGGGCAGGCAATGCGCGGTGCGCGAGAAGCGCGCGCCGAGAAAGCCGGGCACCGACGTGTCGTCGCCCGGATGCGCGAGCCCTTCGATCAGCCCGGCCGGATCGATCAGGAACGTGCGGATGATCGACGGATAAAGGCTCTTGTAGTCGAACACGAGCACCGAGTCGTACAGGCCGGGTCGCGAATCCATCACGAAGCCGCCGGGGCTGTTCTGGCCGGTTACGTCGCCGAGGTTCGGCGCGACGTAGCCGAGCCGGTGCATGCGCGGCAGGTACAGGTGCGTGAACGCGGCGACCGAGCCGCCGGTGCGATCGGCCGCGAGGCCCGTGACGGTCGCGCGTTCGAGCGCGAAGGACAGCAGGTCGGCCTTGTCGAAGATGCGCGTGACGAGTTCGCAGTCCTTCAGGTTGTAGTGCGCGAGCGCGGGCTTGTCGTGGTCGAAGCGGCGCTGGATCTCGTCCATCCGCTGATACGGATTGTCGATCGACTTGCCTTCGCCGAGCAGCGACTGCGATACGTATTCGAGGCTGAACGACGGGAACGTCCACGTCGCCGATTTCAGCATGTCGATGCCGTCGAGGATCAGGCGGCCGGCCGCGCCCGCGAAGAAATGGTCGGGCTGCTGCCCGTGCGCGCGCCACTCGAGCACGCTGCCGCCGCGCCCGAGCTTCAGCGGCACGCCGTATTGCTCCGCGTGCGCATGCAGGATGCGCAGGTCGAACTGCACGAGGTTCCAGCCGATCACCGCATCGGGATCGTGTTCGTCGAACCAGTCGTTGAGCCGCGCGAGCATGTCGGGCCGGCTGTCGCAGTAGTCGAGCTTGAAGTCCGCGGCGCGCGCGTCGCCGTTCGGCGGGCCGAGCATGTAGACCTGCCGCTGCCCGCAGCCTTCGAGCGCGATCGAATACAGCTCGCCGTGGACGCTCGTCTCGATGTCGAGCGATACGCAGCGCAGCGCGGGACGATAGCCGGTCGCGGGCTTCAGTTCGCCGTCGGTCAGCGTGCCGTCGCGGCCGGCCGTGCCGCGAAACTGCACGGGCGCTGTGATGAAGCGCTCCATCGTATAGCGGTCGGGCGGCTGCACGTCGGCTTCGTAGACGTCGACGCCGGCCGCGGCGAGGCGTTTCTGGAGTCCGGACAAATGGCGGTAGCGGCGGCAGTAGAGGCCGGCCACCGCGCGCTGGCGGAAGTCGCGCAGCGCGAGCGGGCGCAGTTCGGCATCGCGCTCGCCGGCCAGCGTGCGTTCGGCGAGCGCCTGTTGCTCGGCCGGCACGAACGCGACGGCTTCCTGCGGGCGCAGCCGCACGCGGCGCGGACCGTGTTCGGTTGCCAGCCAGAACTCGATCTCGATGCCGGACGCGGTGTCCCGCCAGTGGCGGGTGAGGATGAAACCCTGCTCGAACGCAGTCAAAACACTTGCTCGTCGTGGATGCCCAGGCGGCGGATTTTAGCGCTTCTCGCGCGGTTCCCGCCGAAGCGGCGCCACTGGCATCGGGTGGCAGGACGCGGCGCCGGATCCGCCACGTGGTGCGCGTTGCATCGGCCGCGTGAAGCAATCGGCGTCGCGCGCAGGCCGGATGACGTTCGTGCGGCACGCATTCGTCTGTCGAGTGCGCGAGCGCGTCGGCCGGCAGTTGCGGCAGCGTTGCCGCAGCGCAGGCCCTAGGCCGGCATCGGCGCGAATTCCCGTTTCAGGTCTTCCGGTCGCTGCGGTCGCTGGTACAGATAGCCCTGCGCATACTGAATCCCGACCGCATGCAACGCGCGATGCTGCTCTTCCGTCTCCACGCCCTCCGCAATGATCTTCAGGCCGTAGTGGTGCGCGACGGCGGCGATCCCTTCGATCAGTTTCGCGTTGCCCGTCGTCAGCCGGGAGATGAACTGTCGATCGATCTTCACGTAGTCGAACGGAAAGCGCGACAGCATGTCGAGGTTGCTGTGATGCGTGCCGAAGTCGTCGATCGCGAACTTCGCGCCTTTCGCGCGCAGCGTGGCGAACATCTCGGTGGTGCGCGGATTCTTCTCGAGCAGGATGCGCTCGGTGACTTCGAGCACCAGCGTGCAGCCCGGCGGAAGCCGGCGGATCGCGTCTTCGACGACGGACACGAAGCGCGCGCGTTCGAGATCCTTCGGCGCGACGTTGATCGCGACATGCAGCGGCATCGACGGCGCGAGCGCGGACAGTTCCGAGATGGCCGTGCGCAGCACGAATTCGGTCACCTTCGGCAGGATCGTGCTCGATTCCACCTGCGGGACGAACACCGCCGGACTGATGGGCCCCCATTTCGGATGCTGCCAGCGCAGCAGCGCCTCGACGCCGACGGTCCTGCGCGTTTCGACATCGACGATAGTCTGATAGACGACATGAAACTCGTTGCGCTTCAGCGCATTGCGAACGGCCTTCAGCAACAGCCGGCGCGGCGCCATCGCGAGCAGGTACGCGGCCGCGACGAGGCCGTTGACCAGCAGCGCGATCGTCACGCAGATCAGTCCGTAGCGCCGCTGCACCTGCGAAACGTAGGGTTCCGACGAGGTGACGGAGACCGTGAACGGCCAGGCGCTCGACGCGATCGTGCTGCCGGTGGGCGGCGCCGCGCCGAACGGCGGCACGAACGCGCCATGCTGATCGATGCTTCCGGCGCCTTCGATCGACAGCGTGGCCGTTTCCGCCCCGAAGCGGGTGCCGTGCGCGAGCATGTCCGCCAGATAGTCGCCTTCGACCACATAGAGGACGCCGGATTCGGGCGCGGTCGCACGAAACGCCGTCAGCACCGGAACGCGATGCTGAAACGGCGTTTGCCGAAGCAGCGTGATGGCCGTCATCCCCGGCTCGGGCGCGTGAATGTATGCGGCGAGCGGGACGTCGATCGCGCCCAGTGCCGACGAGCATGTGACGCGACCGTCGTTCGCCAGCCCGACGGCCCGAAGATAGCGCAGGTGAGTGCCTACTTCGGCGAGCGTCCTGAAGATCGTCATGCAGGGTCGCCCGACCAGCGCGTCCAGCTCGGCCGGGTGACGCGAGCGAATTCCGTCGAGAACGCGGTCGACCGATATCACGATGTCGTTCGCGACGACGCGTTCGTGCTGCGCGATCGCGTCGCGTGCCAGGCGCCCGGCAACGACGAGCGCGACCACGAACACGAGGATGCAGACGATCAGGGCAAACGGGAAAACGACGTGCGGCCACGCGCCGCTGCGCTGGAATGCGGGCTTCGGGGGCAGTGCGGGCGCGGCAGGTCCTCGGGTCGTACTTGTTGTTGTACGCATGAGAATGCAGATCGAACCGGTCGATGGTTAGACGCGATGCGTTCGCCGTGCCCGGCCGGGGCACCGCGGCTCGCGCCGATATCGGGACGCAAAGCGATTCTACGCTCGCGAAACGCACGAAGCGGCATCGCGGCGGGGCGCTGGATTCGAGGCGCTTCTCCGTAACATACCCCGACCACGCATGTATATCGGTATCGCACACGAAAAAAAACCGGCCGCATCGGTGAGCGGCCGGGACAGAAGACACCTTCTCTTGGCACGAGGATGGTGCGCGGCAAGTATAAGGCGTGCAGCCCTCGATTACGAAATATTGATATTCAAAAATCGCGTAATTTCTTAATTGGTGCTTGCGGGGAAATATTTGCATCGCGCGTCATCTCCGGCGATCCAGGCATCGGCGCGCCTTGAACGAGGTCCAGCCCGCGTGCTGCGGGCTGTTCCAGCGCGTGCATCGGCGACAGCAGCGCTTCAGAAATCGTCGCGCATCTTGTGGAGCAGGTCGCGGGGAGATTGATGCGTGTCCACGGCGGTGAGGACGTCGGTCAGGAACCACGGCAGGTTCAGCTGCGTGTCGGAGTCGCCGACGCACACGCGAATCGGCGGCGCTTTTGATGCGGCGCGGGAGCCGGGCGCCGTGCCGCCGGACGTGGAGGACGGTACGCAGTTTTTCGCTTGCTGCGGGACCGGCGACGCGGCGCTGCCGGCGAGTGCCGGCAAGCTGGCGGCGGCGAGCAGGATCAGGAGGGCGAACGGGGTGGCGCGTTTCATGTGAATCTCCGGCGATGCACGTTCGACACCGTCGGCGAATCCTAGTTCGGCGTCGTCGGGGGGGATTGGCTTTCAGCGTTCCGGCCCCGTGCGCGACGACATGTGCATGCCGAAGCGACCGCGCGGCTGCCGCGCCGGTTCGAGCTCGCCCGCACCGGATCGATCGTTCAAACGTCAAGAATCGTTTGGATCTCCGGCAGACGCTTGCGGTGCGGAATGCGCTCATTTATCGTGCCGCCACGACGGCGCCGATACAGGGCGTCGAGCCAGTTCGCAAAGGAGCATTCGTCATTACCGCATTCAATCGTCGCACGCATGTTCGTGCCTTTCTCGTCGCATCGGTCGCGTATCTCAACCTGGCTCATCCCGCGTCGGCGGCCTACACGGAATCCTGGATGAGCGATCACGACGTCAACGCGTACGCGCAGCAGGTCAAGCATCCGCCCGTGGCGGCGAGCAGCGCGGCGGCCGTGAAGCCGGGGCGGCAAACCGTTCGTTCGCAATCACAGTCGCAGTCGCAGTCGCAGTCGAAGGCGCCGGTCGCGGCGCATGCCGGCGCGAAACCTGCGCCGAAAGCACACGCGGCCCCCGCGAAGACCGGCAAGGTTCAACATGCGGCCGGCGCCGAGCCGAAGGCGCATGTCGCCGCGAAGCCGAAGGCCGCGCCGGCACACATGAGCACAGCCGCCCGGCATTGACGCGGCGCGCACACCGGCGTGCGTCGTTCATCGATGCACGCGGCGATAACCGTAGCATTCGACGATCGGGGAGAACTTCATGTCGCTGATGGATCGCCTGTTGTCACGCGGCGTGCAGACTCCCGCGTCGAGAAGGCGCGTGATCGTGCGGGTCTGGCTCGACGAGCAGGGGCGCGTCCGCGATCTCAAGGTCCGGCGCAGCTGCGGCGACCCCGCGCTCGACACGAAAGCGCTGCACGCGATCGCCGTGATGCGCTTCCCCGGCGGTCACCTCGGCTCCGGCGGGAAATCGGCCAAGCGCTGGCACGATCTCGATTACCCGGTGGACTGACGGCGCGTCACGGATACCCGTAACGGCGCTTCAATTCCGCGTACCGCGTAGTCGTAGAAGTGACTGCCCGCGGCGATCTTCGCGCCGTCGCACGCCGCGTGGAATTCCATCTCGCGCTCGTTGTACAAGCATCATCTTCACGATGATGCCGCGAGCCATTGCGATACACGTCCCATCGCAGTTTCGCGGCCATCGCCGACATCCGGTCGCCGGGCAGGATCGGTCGAGCCGGGAAGTGTTGCAGGCCGCCTTGACGGCGGAATGTCGGAATTCGGTCGGGCAATCGTCGGCATCGCGCCGGATCGCGACCGACCGGCGCGAGCCGGCCCGTATGCGGTGCTCGGCTCAGTGCACGCCTGCCGATGCGATCGAGCGCATCGTGTCGGTGATGCGCACGCAACGCGACAGGCCGAACGTCTCGGCTTCGCGGCGTTCCGGTTCGCTGCTCGCGACGGCCACCGCGCGCTCGGGCGGCACGCCCAGCGCTTGCAGCGCGACGTCGAACGGATGCTGATTTGCTACGGAGTCCTGCTGATTGGCGTCGGTCACGACGACCGAGAAGCGGTCGAGGTTCGCGCGGCCGAACTGGCCTTCGAACATGTCGCTGAGCCGGGCGGCCGGCAGCGTCGTGACGAGACCGAGTCGATATCCTTGCTCCGACGCGCTGTCGAGCCACTGGATGATCGCATCGCGCTGGTTGCGCGATTCGTGCGAATCCGGTGTCGCTTCGATCTGCGCGAATGCGGCGTCGAGACGGGTGACGATGGCTTCGATGACCACGGTGATTCCTCTCCTGAGACGTGACGGTCCGTTCGCGGACGGGAATGCCCGACACCTTAGCGTCGATCCGGAAATTGCAACCAATTAATATTTATAGCCGACTCATAGGGTTTGACTGATGAATCGGGCGGCGAGCCAGTACCGGCGCGGGATGCACGCGATCCATACGTTCGGGACGAATGGCATCGTATCGATGGCGTTCGATGTGACGCACCCGACGCGTGCGCGATATGAATGCACCGGATGTGTGCACATGAAAAAACGGCGTATCGGGCGAGGTGCGCCCGATACGCCGTCTTGCGATGCCGCGTGGCCGTCGACGCTCAGTGCAGCTTGATCGACGGCTGGTTGCGGCTTTGCAGCCAGTGGCTCAGCGACTGGAACAGCGCGCGCTTCAGTCCGTACACGCTGAACAGGTGCTTGCGGTACAGGAACTTGTACAGCCCGATCGCGGCGAGCCCGTCGACGATCAGCGAGCGCGAACGCACGCCGAGGTCGGCCTGATAGACGGCACCGGCCTGGCCGAGCGACACGACGGTGCCCGCGTCGCGGAACGTGAAGCCCGCCACCGGCTTGCCGGCGAGGCGCCGCGCGAGCGCTTCGCCCAGGTACACGGCCTGCTGGTGCGCGACCTGCGCGCGCGGCGGCAGGAAGCCGCCCGCGTCGGCCGACGGGCACGCGGCGCAGTCGCCGAACGCGTACACGTGCGGATCGTCGGGCGTCTGCAGCGTCTCGGTCACGATCACCTGGTTCGACCGGTTGAGCGCGATGTCGCCGAGTTCCCGCAGCATCGCGGGGCCCGCGACGCCGGCCGCCCAGATCGTGATGTCGCTCGCGAGCCGCTCGCCGGCCGCGGTCGTGACCGCGTCCGCGCCGACCTCCGCGACGCGCGTGTCCGTCAGCACGTCGACGTTCAGCGTGCGCAGTTGCGCGTGCATCTTGGCCGACAGCCTTGCGTCGAGCGCCGGCAGGATGCGCGGGCCGCCTTCGATCAGCCGGATGTGCACGTCGCGTGCGGACACCAGCGCCTTGAAGCGATACGTGGTCAACTGCTGGATCGCATGGCGCAGCGCCGCGGCCAGTTCGACGCCCGTCGCGCCCGCGCCGATCACGTTGATGCAGATCGGCGCGGCGCGCCGCGCCGGCTGCTGCTCGGCCAGGTGGTTCGCCTTCGTGCACGCGGCGAGGAACTTGCGGCGGAAGTCCTCGGCCTGGTCGAGGTTTTCGAGCGGCAACGCGTGGCGCGCGGCGCCCGGCACGTTGAAGAAATTCGTCACGCTGCCGACGGCCAGCACCAGATCGTCGTAGCCGAGCTCGCGCTGCGGCAGGATCTCCGTGCCGTCCGCGTCCTGCACCGCGGCGATCGTCGCCGTGCGTGCCGCGCGGTCGACCCGCTGCAGCGCGCCCTGCACGAAGCGGAAGCCGTGGCGCTTCGCCTGCGCCGCGTATTCGATCGTGTGCGAGGCCGGATCGCGATGGCCGGACGCGGCTTCGTGCAGCAGCGGCTTCCAGAAGTGCGTCGGATAGCGGTCGACGAGCACGACGTCGGCTTGCCCGCGGCGGCCGACCGTGTCGCCGAGGCGCGTGGCGAGCTGCAGGCCGCCGGCGCCGCCGCCGACGATCACGATGCGCGGCACGCGCGGTGCGCGATCCGTTGCAAGGGTAGGCGTGATGGTGTCCATATTGTGGCTCCCGCTGATGACGATTCGGATGACATTGCTCAAGAACCGACGATATAGTTTTGAACCTACGCGAACAATTTAATGTTTATAAGCGACTCATATGTATTCACTTATAGGAAAGACCGCGACGTTCCGGCAGCTGAAGGCGCTGGACATGATTGCGCGGCTCGGCAGCGTGTCGCGCGCGGCCGAGGAGCTGAACCTGACGCAGCCGGCCGTGTCGCTGCAGGTGCGCCTGCTCGAGGAGGCGGTGGGCGCCGCGCTGCTGCAGCGGGTGGGGCGCGGCGTGCAGCTGACCGCCGCCGGTGAAATCGTGTCGCGCTATGCGCGCGAGATCCTGCATCTGTGGAGCGAGGCCGGCGACGAAGTGGCCGCGCTGACGGGCGATCTCGGCGGCACGCTGCGGATCGGCGCGATCACGACGGCCGAGTACCTGATCCCGCCGCTGCTGGTGAAATTCACCGCGACGCGTCCGCACGTGAAGACCTATTTCAAGGTCGGCAATCGCGACGACATCATCCGCATGCTCGCGACGCATGAAATCGATCTCGCGGTGATGGGCAGCGCGCCGAAGGAGCTGCGCACGCACGCGGTCGAGTTCGCGAAGCATCCGATGGTGTTCGTCGCGGCGCCCGGCCATCCGCTGATGCAGCGCAAGCGTGTCGCGCTGAAGGATCTCGAATCCGCGCACCTGCTCGTGCGCGAACGCGGCGCGGGCACGCGTTCCACGGTCGAGAGCCTGTTCAAGACGGCCGGCTACCGCTTCCACGTGGGCTCCGAGCTGTCGAGCAACGAGGCGATCAAGCAGATGGCCGAAGCGGGGCTCGGCGTCGCGTTCCTTTCGTTGCACGCGTGTGCACTCGAGTTGCGCACCGGGCTGCTCGGGCAGTTGCCGTTTCCGGGCAACCCGATCGAGCGCGAATGGTATGTGGTCACGCTCGCCGACCGGCGGATCTCGCAGGTGACGGGGCTGTTTCGCGATTTCCTGATCAAGCAGGGCGCGCCGGTGATCGACGGCGCGACCGTCGCGCCGCACGAGCGGCGGCGCAAGTAGGCCGACGCGGGCGGCGTGTGTGCCTGTGTCGCGGCGGTTATACGATCCCGAAGTCGTCGTTGCTGTCGGGAATCGACGCGAGCAGTCGCTCGAGCCGATACCAGCCGATCATGCGCAGGCAGCGTGCGGCGAGTGTCGCGCGGATACTGCCGGAGCGAGGACGGGAAACAGCGCGAGAAGCGGGGCAGGAAGCAGGGCGAGAAGCGCGGCGGGAAGCAACGCGGGTGGCCCCGGACGGCGGCGCGGCGAACGTCGCGCGAAACGGGCGGCAATCGGGCATGACGGGCTCCGTAGGTGTCGGATGAGGCGATCGTAGGCGTGTCGGCGCTTGCCGGCGCGCAGGCGCGGATCGGTTTGAGCAGAAACGGATGATCTTTTTCCGCGCGCTGCGGGAACGGGCGTTCAGGCCCGGCAAGCACCGCGGAAAAGCGTCACAATGCGCGTTCGACACCCGATCTGGTGGAGGGGAACCATGAGCGATCCGATTCTCGCCGCGCCGACCGACAACGGCGTGCCGGTCAGCCTGCGCTCCAGCCGCGGGCTCGGCTGGCGCGGCTTCGGCGCGTCGCTGCTGGAGATTCGCGCGGGTACGTACCGGATTCCGGCCGCCGAGCATCACCGCATCGGCGTGCATATCGGTTCGCCCGTGCGCGCGGATTGCGTGTGCGACGGCGAACGCGTGTCGCACATCCAGGCGCACGGCGACGTCGACGTGATTCCCGCCGGCCTGCCGGGCCGGTGGACCGACAGCGCCGACTGCCGGATCCTGCACATCGCGCTCAGCGACACGTTCGTGCGGCGCACGTTCGAGCAACTCGAACTGAAGCCGTCGCAGGCGCAGATCCGCCGGCGGCTGCAGGTGCGCGATCCGCGCCTGCAGCACATCGCGTGGGCGATGGCCGCCGAACTCGAGGCGGAAGACGCGTCGGACCCGCTCTATGCGGAGAGCCTGTGCACGGCGCTCGTCGCGCGGCTGGTCGACAGCCAGCCGGCGTTCCGCGAGCGCCGGCGTACGCTTGCGCCGAAGGCGGCGGCCCGCGTGATCGACTATGTCGAGGCGAACCTCGAGCGACGCATGACGCTCGCCGAACTCGCGGCGCTCGTGTCGATCAGCGTGCCGCATTTCAAGGTGCTGTTTCGCGAGACGCTCGGGATGCCGGTGCATCAGTACGTGGTGCGGCGGCGGGTCGAGCGTGCGAAGGCGTTGCTGCTCGAAGGCCGGCTCAGCATCAGCCAGATCGCGCTCGAAGCCGGGTTTGCGCATCAGAGCCACATGGCGAACTGGATGAATCGCGTGCTGGGCGCGACGCCGACGGAGATCGCGCGGTCAGGGGCGCGGGGTGGGCTGAGGCTCGCTTATGACGGCGACGACCGTTGATCGAGCGCGGTGGCTCAATGTCCGCGCGTGCGCGACGACGATCGGCGAGTGCCCGGTTCGTCACGCGCGGACGCTGCTTCGTTTCGACTGCATGAGCGTGGCTGGCGGCACCATGCGAGCCGCGACCGCTGGCGTTCGACACCGAGCCGTACAACGTCCGGTTCCTGCCATGCAGCGGACGAACCCGGCACGCGCCTGATCCGTCATCCTTTCCTGCTCGCGTCATCCGTCCGTGCGCGTCACGTCGGCGATGCGCACCGACAATCACATCACCTTCATCCCCCAGGAGCGGA
This sequence comes from Burkholderia sp. BCC1996, assembly GCF_905339955.1. Taxonomy (NCBI): domain Bacteria; kingdom Pseudomonadati; phylum Pseudomonadota; class Betaproteobacteria; order Burkholderiales; family Burkholderiaceae; genus Burkholderia; species Burkholderia sp. BCC1996. The sequence continues at coordinate 137,569 of NZ_CAJPHM010000014.1, read as the reverse complement.
TCGTGTTCGTGATTTTCGGCGCATCAGGCAACGTCGGCCTTGCAACCATAACGACGCTGCGCGAGGCAGGCCATCCCGTGCGCGCGGTGCTGCGCGACGCACGCCGGCGCGATCGTTTCGCGCAACTCGGCTGCGACGTCGCGATTGCCGACCTGACCGACGCACGCGCGGTTGCGGCGGCGCTCGATGGCGCGCAAGCCGTGCAGATGCTGTGTCCGGTTCCGGTCGCCGACAGCGACCCTGCGGCAACGATGGAGCGGACGATCGACATCGTGACCGGCGCACTTGCCGCGAATCCGCCGCCGGCGCTGCTTGCGCTGTCGGACTACGGCGCGGAGCGTGAAGGCAACACGGGCATCACGCGGCTCTTTCATCGTCTGGAAGAAGCGGTGAAGACGGTTCCGACGCGGCTCACGCTGCTGCGCTCGGCCGAGCACCTGCAGAACTGGACGCGCGTGTTGCCCGTCGCGCTCGCAACCGGTGTGCTGCCGAGCTTTCACCATCCGGTCGACAAGGTGTTCCCGACGGTCTGGGCGCCCGATGTGGGTGTCGCGGCGGCGCGGTTGCTGCTCGATGCCGCCGAAACCGGCAACGGGCCGCATATCGTCAGCATCGAAGGGCCGCAGCGCGCGAGCGTGCGGGACATCGCGGATACGCTCGGCGCGGCGGCCGACCGCGAGATCGTCGCGCGCGAACTGCCGCGCGAAGCATGGACCGCGACGCTGTTGCGCGCGGGGCTCAGCGAACGGCATGCGCAATTGATCGTCGATCTGTACGACGTGCACAACGCGGGGCAGATCGATGTCGAGGCCGGCGTGTCGGAGCACGCGTATGGCACGACGACACTGGCGGAGGCGCTCGCGACGCTGGTGCGCGTGCACGCGGGGTGAGCCGGGTGGCGGCTGAAAGGATGCGCGTTACGCCTGCCGCCGCGCCCTGCCGGACACCGCATACGCGATCGACCCGATCACGATCCCCCAGAACGCCGATCCGAGCCCGAGCCACGTCATCCCCGAAGCGGTCGCGAGGAACGTGATCACCGACGCTTCGCGATGGGCCTCGTCCTCGAAGATCCCGTGCACGTTCGCGCCGATCGCACCGATCAGCGCGAGCCCCGCGAGGATCGCGACGAACGCCTTCGGCAGCGCGAAGAACAGCGTGACGATGGTGCCGGCAAAGAGCCCGCCGATCAGGTAGATCACGCCGTTCGCGATGCCCGCGATATAACGCCGGTCCGGATCCTCGTGCGCGTCCTTGCCGGTGCATAGCGCCGCGGTGATCGCCGCGACCACGATCGTGATCCCGCCGAAGCACGCGACCGCGAGCGACATCACGCTGGTTGCCGTGATGATCGGCCGCGCGCTCGTGTGGTAGCCCGACACGCGCAGGATCGTCATCCCCGGCAGGAACTGGCCGGTGAGACTGACGACGACGAGCGGCAGCGCGAGGCTGAGCGTCGTGCCGAGCGTCCATTCGGGGGCGATGAAGACCGGGCGCGCGATGCTCGGCGACACGTTGCCGAGATGCGCCATCCCGAGCAGCGTCGCGAGCGCGGCGCCCGTCAGCAGCACGAGCACGATGCTGTAGCGCGGCAGCAGGCGCTTGAAGATCACGTACGCGGCGATCATCCCGAACCCGAGCACCGGCTGCGCGGTCGCGGCGGAGAACGCGCGCATGCCGAACGGCAGCAGGATGCCGGCCATCATCCCGCACGCGATGCCGCGCGGAATATGGCGCACGAGCCGGTCGAAATAGCCGGTGATGCCGATCACGAGAATGATCAGCGCGGCCGTGATGTACGCGCCGACGGCCTGGTTCAGCGTCAGTTGCGGAAAGAGGCCGACGAGCAGCGCGGTGCCGGGTGCCGACCACGCGGTCACGACCGGCACCTTCAGTTTCCAGCTCGCGAACAGCCCCGACACGCCCGCGCCGATCGAGATCGCCCAGACCCACGAAGCCACCATCTCGTTGGACGCATGCGCGGCCTGCGACGCCTGGAAGAAGATCGCGAGCGGGCCCGCGTAGGAAATCAGCACCGCGAGAAAGCCCGCGGTGACCGCGGAGACGGACCAGTCGTTGCCGATCGAGCGGATCGCGCCCGGCGAGGTGTTCGGTTGCATCGTCGTAGGGAGTGCGGCGCGCGGCCGGGAGGCTGAGCCGGGGCGAATGATTGTTGGAAGCCCCGGACGAGCCGTCATTCTGGACATTGCCGGTGGAATTAGCAATTCGCCGATGAAGCTCGGCGTTGTCGGCTTTTTGTAATGAATGCGCGCCGGGGCGGCCTTGCGCGCGTGTCGTCGCGTCGTCGGATCGGGCGGCTTCACGGCGGAGCGCGGCCCCGCTCGCGCGTCACGTACTGATCTGAAGATACCCGTCGACCGCGGCGACCTTCGCACCGCCGCCCGTCGACAGCGATGCCGTGCCCTGGTCGAACGGGTGCACGGGCGTGTCGGTCGGCGTCCACGCATGGCGCGCCAGCAGTTCGCGATACCCGCCGCGGATCACGAAGCCGCCGCATTTCTCCGCATAGGCGTCGCGCCGCATCCGGTACGCGCGCGGCAGGTCGTACCACGGCAGCCTCGGCAGGTCGTGATGCACGAGGTGGTAGTTGTTGTTCAGGTACAGCAGCCGCATCGCAAAACCGGCCTCGTTGATCGCGATGCGCGCCTTCGGATGCCGCGCGGCGCGGTGCTCGAACAGCGAACGGATCATCGCGAGCGACAGCGCGGGCCACGTCACCGCCAGCAGGTAGTACCACCACGGCACGCCGATCGCCCACTGCAGCCACGCGAGCAGCGCGACCACGCAGGCGGCGTGCGTCGCCCACATCGGCAGATAGCGGAAGTCGCCGCGCCGGAACGCGGCGAACGCGTCGGCGAACATCGCGGCGATGCTCGTCGGCGGCCCGAACACGAGACGTCCGACGAAGGTGGTGCGCGCAACCGTCAGCGCGCGACGCCAGCGCGGCAGCCGCGCCCACTGCTCGCGCGACACGTAGTTCGTTTCCGGGTCGACGCCCGGCACGGTCAGGTCCTCGTCGCGGTGATGGTCGAGGTGCGTGTCGCGATAGAGCGTGTACGGGTACCAGATCGTCAGCGGCGGATAGCCGAGCAGCCGGTTCACGAACGCGGAGCGCGTCGGATGGCCGTGCAGCAGTTCGTGCTGCAGCGACATGTGCCACGCGCCGAGCAGGATCAGCGGCGGCGTCGCGGCCGCGAGCGACAGGCGCTCGGCACGCACGAGCAGCAGCACGGCGAGCCAGCCGCCGTAGATCGCGACGACCAGCAGCCAGGTCGGCCACTCGGTACGGGCAGTGAAGCGGGCGTCGAGTGCGGCGATCGCGCGCGCGTGGTCGACGTCGAAGTATTCGGCCATGGTGCTGGGGCGGATGAAGCGGGTGAAGCGGGCGATATACGGATAACCGGTAGCGGACGATCGCGCCGGTGCGGGCTGCGATGCGGTTGGCCGACAGGCGCCGCGGCTCGCGGTCAGCCGCTGAAGCGGCATGCGCTGGCGTCGCGACACTGGAACGCTAACCGGGCCGCGTAGTCAGGCCAACCAAGCAATTCGGATTTGCTTATCGCTGCGCGGCCGATAAGCATTGGCCGCCCCGGCCCCGGCCCCGGCCGCGTGCCGGACCCCGGCGACGCCCGGGCGAACGGGCTTTCTCCAGGGCGCCGCCAATGCGTAGAATGCCCGCATGAGCCAATGGATCGCCGGACTGCCGATGTACAACGTGACGCCGCGCCACGCCGCGCTGTGGCGCGCGCTGCTGCATGACGCGCTCGATGCGTTCGCGCGCGCCGGCGGGCCGGCCGGCGTCGCGTTGCTCGACGAGCCGTTCGGGGATCTGCACGCGCTGTGGCGCCGCAACGACCTGCTGTTGTCGCAGACGTGCGGTTATCCGTACCGGATGCTCGGATTGCGCGATACCGCGCACCTGATCGCGACACCGGCCTTCGATGCCCCCGGCTGCGACGGCGCGCGCTACAGCAGCGTGCTGGTCGCGTCGGCGCGCGTGCATGCGGGCGGCGCGACGATGCTGGCCGCGTGTCGCGGATTGCGAGCCGCCTTCAACGGCGCGGATTCGCACAGCGGGATGAACGCGTTCCGGCACGCGGTCGCGCCGCACGCGCACGACGGGCGTTTCTTCGGTTCGGTCGTGCCGTTCGGCTCGCACCTGAACGTGCTGCGCGCGCTGGCGGCAGGTGTTGCCGATTGCGCGGCGATCGATTGCGTGACCTTCGCGTACGTGCGTGACGCGCTGCCCGAGTTGTTGAAAGAGATCCGGATCATCGGCATGACGGCGTCGGCGCCGGGGTTGCCGTTGATCGCGTCGAAAGCGCTGGAAGGGCGGCTCGTGGAGGCGTTGCAGGATGCGCTCGATCACGCGGTCGCGCTCGATCCGGCGCGGGCGAGCGCACTGCGGCTGAAGGGATTCGAGCGCCTGCCGCCGGGCGCGTACGACACGATTGCCGGGTTCGCGCGGGACGCGGCCGCGCACGGGTATCCCGAGCTGGCGTGATGCGGTGGCGCGGCTGCCGTGACAGCCGCGCCACTTCAGGTCACTCTTCGTCCATCAACCGGACCTTGACCCGCTTGCCCTTGATCTTCCCCGCATTGAGCTTGCGCAGCGCGTCGCGCGCGACGCCGCGCTCGACCGCGACATAGGTCGAGAACTCGGTCACGTTGATCTTGCCGATCTGCTTGCCGTCGAACCCCGCATCGCCGGTCAGCGCGCCGAGCACGTCGCCCGGGCGGATCTTGTCCTTGCGTCCGCCGAGGATCTGCAGCGTTTCCATCGGCGGCAGCAGCGTGTCGTTGCCGGCCGGCTTCAGTTCCGCGAGCGGATGCCATTCGACGTCGCGCTTCTGCGCCTGCTCGATCGCGCCGACGCGGCCCATCTCGTCCATGCTGGCGAGGCTCAGCGCCCAGCCTTCCTGGTCCGCGCGGCCGGTGCGGCCGATACGGTGCACGTGCACTTCGGGGTCGGGCGTCACGTCGACGTTGATCACGGCCTCGAGTTGCGCGATGTCGAGCCCGCGCGCGGCCACGTCGGTCGCGACCAGCACCGAGCAACTGCGGTTCGCGAACTGGATCAGCACCTGGTCGCGTTCGCGCTGTTCGAGCTCGCCGTGCAGCGCGAGCGCGTGGAAGCCCTGCGCGTGCAGCACGTCGAGCAGGTCGCGGCATTGCTGCTTGGTGTTGCAGAACGCGATCGTGCTCACCGGCCGGTAGTGGTTCAGCAACTGGCCGACCGCGTGCAGCCGCTCGGTTTCCGTCACTTCGTAGAAGCGCTGGCGGATCTTGCTGTCGTCATGGCGCTCCTCGAGCTTCAATTCCTTCGGATTGCGCAGGAACTGCTGGCTCAGCTTCGCGATGCCGTAGGGGTAGGTCGCCGAGAACAGCAGCGTCTGGCGCGTCGTCGGGCACATGCGCGCGACTTTCGCGATGTCGTCGAAGAAGCCCATGTCGAGCATGCGGTCGGCTTCGTCGAGCACGAGCGTGTTCAGCGCGTCGAGCTTCAGGTTGCCGCGGTCGAGGTGATCCATGATGCGGCCCGGCGTGCCGACGACGATGTGCGCGCCGTGCTCGAGGCTCTGCGCCTGCGGGCGCATCGGCGTGCCGCCGCACAGCGTCAGCACCTTCACGTTTTCCTCGGCGCGCGCGAGGCGGCGCACCTCCTGCGCGACCTGGTCGGCGAGCTCGCGGGTCGGGCACAGGATCATCGCCTGCACGTCGAAGCGGCGCGCGTCGAGGCGCGCCAGCAGCGCGAGCGAGAACGCGGCGGTCTTGCCGCTGCCCGTCTTCGCCTGCGCGATCAGGTCCTGGCCGGCCAGCGCGATCGGCAGGCTCGCGGCCTGGATCGGCGTCATGTCGACATAGCCGAGCTGCGCGAGGTTCGCGAGCGTGGCGGGCGTCAGCGGCAGCGCGCTGAAGGGCGTGGCGGTCGGCTGCGTCATTCGAGGTCTCCGAGGTAAGGCTTGCCTTCCATCTGTTCGTAGGCGACGTTGCCTTCATCGTCCTCGAAGCGCTCGAGATAGTTGCGCGCGCCGCACAGCGGGCAGCGGAACAGCAGCCCCTGGCCTTCGTCCTTGATGACGACGTCGGACGTTTCCCACTGCGTGCCGCAGCTCTGGTTTCGGCAAGTAAACACGGTCTTTCTCCAGCTGAATTCGGTTGGTGGCGCGCCCGGGCGGGCGCGGCAACGAAGTGCGGCGCTCGCGCGGCTCGGGCGCGGGCCGCACCGGCGGTCGCGTGGACCGCGTCGATGCGGATGGTGGATCGGTGGCGACAGTGTCGCGCGTGCCCGCAATTCTAGCGGATGCGGGAGGGCGGCTGGGGACGAACGGCCGCGCTTGGCCGGTAGCGGGCGCGATCGCCTGCGGTTCGGCTGGCAGCGAACGACCGGTGGCGAACGACCAGCAGCGAACGACCAGCAGCGAACGACCAGCAACGAACGACCAGCAACGAACGACCAGCAGCGGACAATCGGCAGCGGTGCGACGGGCAGAGCAGCAGCCGGAAGTCTCCGCAGGACGGAGCACGCCGCGCCGTCCGCGTCCGCCAAGCAAAACGGCCGCCCCGAAGGGCGGCCGTGCGATGCGGCGAAACGGGACCGGACGCGTTACAGCGCCATGTCGGCCGCCGCCTTCGCGGGACGCGCCGGAGCCGTGCCCGTCGCCTGCGACGGCGCCGTCAGGTCGATCTTCGGCGGCGGCGACAGCTGCAGCACGCCGCTCGTATAGGTCCATTCCTCGACGACCTTCGCCGGGCTGTCGTTCAGCTTCGTGCCGTAGCTCGGCACGATCTGGCGGAGCTTCTGCTGCCATTCGGGCGTCGCGACCTTGTCCTTGAACACCTTCTGCAACAGGCTCAGCATGATCGGCGCGGCCGTCGACGCGCCCGGCGATGCGCCGAGCAGGCCCGCGATGCTGCCGTCCTGCGAGCTGACGATCTCGGTGCCGAGCTTCAGCACGCCGCCCTTCTTCGGGTCGCGCTTGATGATCTGCACGCGCTGGCCGGCCTGCCACAGGCGCCAGTCTTCCTTCTTCGCGTCCGGGAAGTATTCCTTCAGCGCGTTGAAGCGGTCGTCGTCGGACAGCATCAGTTGGCCGGCGAGATACTCGACGAGCGGGAATTCGTCGACGCCCACGCGCATCATCGGCGCGACGTTGTGCAGGTTGGTGCTCTTCGCGAGGTCGAAGTACGAGCCGTTCTTCAGGAACTTGGTCGAGAACGTCGCGAACGGCCCGAACAGGATGATCTTCTTGCCGTCGATGATGCGCGTGTCGAGGTGCGGCACCGACATCGGCGGCGAGCCGACCGACGCCTTGCCGTACGCCTTCGCGAGGTGGCGCTTCACGACCTCGGGGTTGTCGGTCACGAGGAACGAGCCGCCCACGGGAAACGCGCCGTAGTCCTTCGCCTCGGGGATGCCCGACGCCTGCAGCAGGTGCAGCGCACCGCCGCCCGCGCCGATGAACACGAACTTCGCGTCGACGGCCTGCGGCGGTTCATCCGAATGCAGCTTCACCCACGACACGTGCCACGTGCCGTCCGCGTTGCGCGAGATCTCGCGCACTTCGCTCGACAGCGACAGCGTGAAGTTCGGCTGCGTCTTCAGGTAGCCGACGAACTGGCGCGTGATCTCGCCGAAGTTCACGTCGGTGCCGATCGGCGTCCACGTTGCCGCGACCTTCTGGTTGCGGTCGCGGCCTTCCATCATCAGCGGCACCCACTGCTTGATCTGGTCGTAGTCTTCCGAATACTGCATGCCGCGGAACAGCGGGCTCGCCTGCAGCGCGTCGTAGCGCTTCTTCAGGAAGCGGACGTTGTCGTCGCCCCACACGAAGCTCATGTGCGGCGTCGAGTTGATGAACGAGTGCGGGTTCTTCAGCACGCCCTGCCGGACCTGCCAGGCCCAGAACTGGCGCGAGATCTGGAACGACTCGTTGATTTCGATCGCCTTCGAGATGTCGATCTTGCCGTCCGCCTTCTCCGGCGTGTAGTTCAGCTCGGCGAGCGCCGAGTGGCCGGTGCCCGCGTTGTTCCAGCCGTTCGAGCTTTCCAGTGCGACGCCGTCGAGGCGCTCGACCATCGTCATCGACCAGTCGGGCTGCAGCTCGTGCAGCCACACGCCGAGCGTCGAGCTCATGATGCCGCCGCCCACCAGCAGGACGTCGACCTTCTTCGTATCGGCAGCATGCGCGGACGACGTCGCGACGCACAGCGCGAGCGCCGACAGTATTACCCGTAACGTTTTGATCACAGCAGATCCCTTTTTCAACTTGGATGCATCGGTTTGCCATGCCGCCCGGCCGGTGCGGATTCGCAACCGGATCGCGCATCCGGAGATCCGGACCGCGAATCCGGAATTCCGGACCGACCATGTTCACCGTTGCATTTGCGCACGCGAAGCCGTTGCGAAGGACACCTTCGGATCGGCTTCATGTGCTCGCGCAATCAGCTGCTTCACGGTCGTGCGACGGGCGCGCAGGCCCTTGCTGCGGGCCTCGCCGGAAGGCGTTTCAGGCCGCGTCGAAAGCGGCCGCGCGCAATGCGTTCCGCGGGGCGGGATGGCAAGGGGCGCGTAATATAACCGAACTCGATTGCCGTGTCGCTCGCGCGGAATATCCCTGATTTCGTGGGGTTTTTTGTGTGTCCGGGTTTCCGGAATGACGGTGCGCGGAACGGGAAAAAAGGCGGGATCAGCGGGGCGAAACGCGCGCGACGGGCATGGCGCGCATCGCGCTCGCGCTTCATCGGGGCGCGACGTTGCATCGCGACCCGGTCACATCGCATTCCTTCACTTCGCTGCGCCGTTCCGGCAGAACTGCTCGTACCCCTGCGCCGAGTTCGCGAAACCATGCGCCTTCGCGAGTTCCCACGGGCGCTCGCATTGTCGGGTCGTTTCGCACCACGCATAGCCGGCCGAGCCGATGCAGCCGTGCGCGTCGCGATCGCCGCCGACCATTGGCGGGGCGGCTTCGGTAGCCTGGGCGGTCTGCGTGCCTTGCGTGTCCTGCCCGGCGACATTGGGCGGAAGCGGGGCAGGCGGTTGCGTCGCGCACGCGCCCAATGCAAACGCGAGAGCGATCGCGGCGGCAAGCGGCGCGGAAGGAATGCAATGTTTCATGCGGTAGCGCTCCATGGGATGAAGGTCGACAGCGGATGCCCGTGCGCGGGCGCTTGATCGATCACGCGTCCGGCACCGGCACGCGCGACGAGAACTTGACCTCGCGCAGCGCGAGGCTCGACTGGATCGACGACACGCCAGCCTGCTTTCGCAGCACGCGTTCGACGAATTCCGCATACGTGTCGAGATCGGCGGCCACGACCTGCAGGATGTAGTCGGCCGCGCCGGTGATCTTGTGGCACGACGTCACTTCATCGTGACGCCGCATCACGTCCTCGAAGTGATCCGAATCCTGGTCCGAATGCATGTTGAACGTGACCTGCACGAACGCGAATACGTTCATGCCGAGCGCGCGGCGGTCGAGGTTCGCCTGGTAGCCGGTGATCACGCCTTCGTCCTCGAGCCGCTTGCGCCGCCGCCAGCACGGCGTGACGCTCAGCGCCAACCGTTCGCCGAGCGTCGCGTTGGACAGCGCGCCGTCTTCCTGCAGCAGGCGGAGCATCGCGCGATCGACGCCGTCCAGCTCCACCGAAGCGCGATTTTTGCTCATTTCCGGGTCTCCGTAGACGGTTTTCTCAAAATTGTACGAAACGAAGAGTTGAAAAGCAAAGTTATTGCCGGCTGGCCTCAATAGACTGTTGCCACCCCTCACAGCCTTCACTGCAACGGTCAACCATGCTCACGGTCTACAGCAGCGATCACTATCTGCATCGCGGCGTCGAACTGAAGGACGGCGCGATCACCGATTCGTTCGAGAACCCCCTTCGCGCCGAAACGGTGCTCGCGCAGGTCCGCGCGGCCGGCCTCGGCGACGTGATCGCGCCGCGCGCGTTCGACCGCGCGAGCTATGCCGGCGCGCACAGCGCGCGCTATGTCGACTTTCTCGCCGGCGCATGGGACGAATGGGCCGCGACCGGCCGCACCTGCCAGGCGCTGCCGCTCGTGTGGCCGGTGCGCGCGATGCCGTCGGCGGCGACGCTGCCCGACTTCATCGACGGCAAGCTCGGCTTCTTCGCGATGGATGCCGGTGCGCCGATCAACGCCGGCACGTGGGACGCGGTGCGCGCGAGCGCGAACTCGGCGCTCACCGGCGCCGACCTGCTGTCGAACGGCGGCATGCGCGCGGCGTTCGCGCTGTGCCGCCCGCCCGGCCACCACGCGGGCCGCGAGTACATGGGCGGCTACTGCTACCTGAACAACGCGGCGATCGCCGCGCAGCACGGCATCGCGAGCGGTGCGGCGCGCGTCGCGGTGCTGGACGTCGACTTCCATCATGGCAACGGCACGCAGGACATCTTCTACGAGCGTTCGGACGTGTTGTTCGCGTCGCTGCACGGCGAGCCGGCGGTGTCGTATCCGTACTTCTCGGGCCATGCCGACGAGCGCGGCGCGGGCGCGGGCGAAGGCTTCAACCTGAACCTGCCGCTGCCGAAGGGCACGCAGTGGGACACCTACTCGGCGGCGCTCGGCCAGGCCACTGCCGCGATCGCGAAGCACGCGCCCGACCTGCTCGTCGTGTCGCTCGGCGTCGACACGTTCGAGCACGATCCGATCAGCCATTTCAAGCTGCGCTCGCCCGACTACCTGCGGATCGGCGAAGCGCTCGCGCGCCTGAACCTGCCAACGCTGTTCGTGATGGAAGGCGGCTACATGGTCGAGGAAATCGGTATCAACGCGGTGAACGTGCTGCTCGGCTTCGAAGGGCGCGCGTGACCGCATCGCTTTGCCTGCAATCGACGATGGTATGGATCACGAACCAACAGCGACAAGGAAGGAGACGAACATGAATCGGAATAGGCATCAGAACAAGACGGCATGCGCGGTCGCGCTGGCGTGTGCACTATTCGCGCTGTCCGCGCACGCGGACGAGATCGTGCGCATCGGGCACGTCGCGCCGCTGACCGGCGCGATCGCGCACCTCGGCAAGGACAGCGAGAACGGCGCGCGGCTCGCGGTCGAGGAAATCAACGCGAAGGGGCTCGTGATCGGCGGCAGGAAGGTCACGCTGCAGCTCGACGCGCAGGACGACGCGGGCGACCCGCGCACCGCGACGCAGGTCGCGCAGCGTCTCGTCGACGACAAGGTGGTCGGCGTCGTCGGCCATCACAACTCGGGTACGTCGATTCCCGCATCGCGCGTCTATCGCGACGGCGGCGTCGTGCAGATCTCGCAGGCCGCGACCAACCCGACCTACACGCAGCAGGGCTTCAAGACGACCTATCGCGTCGTCGCGACCGATGCGCAGCAAGGGCCCGCGCTCGCGATGTACGCGGCGAAGCACCTGGGCATCAGGACGGTCGCCGTGGTCGACGATTCGACCGCGTACGGGCAGGGCCTCGCGACCGAATTCGAAAAGGCGGCGAAAGCGGCCGGGATGAAGATCGTCTCGCGCGATGCGACCAACGACAAGGCGATCGACTTCCGCGCGATCCTCACGAAGATCAAGGGCGAGAACCCCGACGCGATCATGTACGGCGGGATGGACGCGACGGGCGGTCCGCTCGCGAAGCAGGCGCGCCAGCTCGGCATGCGCGCGAAGATCCTCGCCGGCGACGGCGTGTGCTCGACCGACCTGCCGAAGCTCGCGGGTCCGGCATCGGACAACGTCGTGTGCTCGGAAGCCGGCATCGCGCTCGAGAAGATGCCGGGCGGCGCGGCGTTCGTGAAGCGTTACGAGGCGCGCTATCGCCAGCCGATGCAGGTGTATGCGCCGTTCTCGTACGACGCGGTGTACATCATCGTCGACGCGATGAAGCGCGCGAACTCCACGGAGCCGGCGAAGGTGCTGGCCGCGATGCCGGCGACCGACTATCGCGGCGTGATCGGCGAAACGAGCTTCACGCCGCAGGGCGACCTGAAGCACGGTGCGATCTCGGTATTCACGTACAAGAGCGGCAAGAAGGCGCTGCTCGATATCGTCAGGATGTGACGCGAGCGGGGCGCACGAAGCAGCGCGCCGTGCGCGCTCGTGCGCCCCGGCGTGTTACGACGCCTGTACGCGGCGCGGGTCGGACCGGCGCTGCTGTTCGGCTTCATGCACGATGTGCAGTTCGCGCGTGCGGATCGGCAACGCGCAGTCCGCATCGGCGAGCGTCTTGCGCACCTGGCGCGCGAGGCGCCAGCGCATCGCCCAGAACTTGTCGGTGTGCGTCCACACGCGCATGTTCGCGATCGCCGTGCTGTCGTCGAAGCGCATCACCATCACGTCCGGTGCCGGTTCCGTCAGCACGTCGGGATCGGCTTCGGCCAGCGCGCGCAGCGCGTCGAGCGCACGATCGATGTCGTCGTGCACCGACACTTCCACCTCGAGATCGAGACGGCGCGTCGGATTGCGCGTGTAATTGCGGATCGCGCTGCCCCACAGCGCGCTGTTCGGCACGTATTCGCAGATGCCGTCCGGCTTCGTCAGCCGCGTCATGAAGAGGCCGACTTCGTCCACCGTCCCCGCGACGCTCGAGCCGCCGTCGATGTAGTCGCCCACCTTGAACGGCCGCAGCAGCAACAGCATGATGCCGGCCGCGATGTTCTGCATCGTGCCCTGCAAGGCGAGCCCGATCGCGAGGCCGGCCGCGCCGAGCACCGCGACGATGCTCGCGGTTTCGATGCCCAGCTGCGACAGCGCGCCGACGATCGCGACGATGCGGATGCCCCACACGGCGACGTCGCAGAGGATCGGCCGCAGCGTGTCGTCGACGCGCTCCTTGTTCGCGAGCAGCCGGCTCAGCCAGTTGCCGATGCGTTTCGACAGCCACCAGCCCGCGACGAGCAGCGCGAGGGCGGCGCAGAGCCTGAGCGACAGCGTGGACAACGCGTTCCACAGGAACGTCCAGCGTTCCGGATGAAGATGATCGAGAAACATGACGGGATTCCGGGTTGAGGACAGAAGGCGCGACGGGCGGCGCACCCGCCGTGGCCGGGCGGGCATGCGCGCGTGCGCGGGCAACCCTCGACTGTACAGCCATGCGCGGTGTCACACGACCGAAGGGGCGCATCCCGCGCATTTTTTGCGGCGACTTTTATCTTTCGTTCATGTACTAAGACAACATCTGACCAAATCGGATCGGTCCTATTCAGCGGTGTTGGTCGCGCCAGTACACTCGCCTCCAGGCTTCCGGATCGCGACGCTCTTTCCTCCGCGATACCCGGTTCATTTCCAGTTTTCATAGATAGCGAGTGACGACGCGATGCGGTTCGACCTGTGTTTACGTCTCGCACGCGAACGAGGTCGGTCCGCGCAACGCGGCGCCATCCGCTTTCCGATTCGCCGCGCGCTGCTGCGCGGTGTCGTTGCGGCGGCGTGGCTTGCCGGCACACAGGGCGCGATGGCGCTGGCATCCTCCGGTGCCGAGCCGTCCGCGCCCGTGGCGGCGCAAGCGGCCGACCTTGTCGACGTGCCTTTCTTCAATTCCGCCCGCACCGTCTGGGGCGGCTTGCTTGCGTCGACGGTGGTTCCGCGCATCGTGGCGGATTCGCAGGCGGTGCGTGTGCGTGCGGAGGCCTATCCCGGCATGTTCGTCGTGCGTGCCGGCGCCTGTGCGCCGTACGTTGTCCTTTGCGATGCGGCCCGGGGTGCGATCGAGCGCGGTTACGCAGGGCGTTTCGATTATGGGTTTGCATCGCATCTGCCCGCGATCGGCGCGCCTTCGGCATTCGCATCGCGTCGTGTCGATCTGGCGTCCGCGCAACCGTTCGTGCTTGCGGAGCAGGAGAGCGGCACGCGGGCCGGTGCGATCACCGGCAGCCTGCGTGCGTCGCTGGCGCGTGCCGACTTGCCCGACGGTGTCGTGGCGCAACTGGCGCGCATGTTGGCCGGTCGTATCGACCCGAAGCTGCACGGCGCGACCGGCGACACCTTCCGTGTCGCATTCGAACCCGATGACGATGCGGCGCTGCCGGGCGGCGTGCGCGTGACGGCGCTCGACCTCCGCTTTCGCGGCCGGCGCGTCGCGGCCGTGTGGTTCGCCCCCGGAGCGGGGGTGCCGGGCGCCTATTACGATCTCGACGGCATGCCGTTCGAAGGCACCCGGTTCGCGATGCCGGTCCGGTCGACACGCACCAGTTCGCGCTTCGGCACGCGCGTGCATCCGGTGACCGGCGCGCGCCACGTGCATTCGGGCGTCGATCTCGCCGCGCCGACAGGGCGCGCCGTCCATGCCTCCGAGCGCGGCGTCGTGACGTTCATCGGCACCGAGCCGCGCGGTTACGGCAAGTATGTGGTGATCCGTCATGACGGTGGCTATGCGTCGTACTACGCGCACTTGTCGGCGTTCGAGCCCACGCTGCGAACCGGTGCGCGGGTCGCCCGCGGTCAACGGGTGGGCGCGGTCGGCAGTACCGGGACCGCGACCGGCCCGCATCTGCACTTCGAGGTCCGCCGACACGGTCGTCTTGTCGATCCGATCGGCCTCGTGCAGGCGTCGAAGGCAGCGAAACTGAAGGGTGAGCAGCGTGTCGCGTTCAACCGCGTGGCCTACGCCGCGCGCACGCAGTTGGCCGCGGCCAGCTTGACGGCGCCGCTCGCGATGTCACAACGTGGCGCCCGGCACGACGGCTGATGTCGCGACGTCGCGCGTGCTCGCCCGGCGTACCGTGTGCAGGCACGACGACGTGATGTTTCAGGCTATCCATCCGGTGCTCATCACGCGCGTGCACGGTATTCCCGGCGGGCATCGGAAGCAATAAAGGCAAGCGCCGGGCGAACCAGCGCCCGGCGCTTGCCTTCCGTTTAACGGTCAGCCCGTCAACCCAGCGGCCAGTTCAGGATCGCGATGCCGTCGTTGTAGTCGCCGTCCGTACCGTCTTCAGAGCCGACCAGTCCGAAATAGGTCTTCTTGAAGATGTCGACCTGGCGCGAGCCGATCTTCGACGGCTTGCCGTTCGCCGTCACGACCACGCGCACCTTCCCCTTGCCCGAGTTCACGATCTGCGTGTTCAGGTTCGCGTCCTGCGTGCCGGCGCCCTGGAACGTTGCGGTCGGTTTCGGGTTGTCGTCGACGAAGACTTCGATCGTCTGCTGCGCGGACGAATTGACGAGCGCCGTCACGCCGAATGCAATGTTCGGCGGCAGGTTGAAGATGCCGTCGCGTTCGCCGCCGCCGGTCGTCGTGGTGCCCGGCTGCGTGGGTTGCGGTTGCGGCGTCGCCTTCGAGAAGTAATTGACCACCGCACCAACACCGAACTTCGCTGCCGCGCCGGGCAGCACGCCGGGCGCGCCGGCCCACGTCACCGTGCAGGCGATCACCTGCCCGGCCGCATCGGCCTTTACCTTGTTCTGCCAGCTGCCGACGTCGAAGCTGTACGGGATCGTTGCAATGTCGACGAACACATCGTATTGCGGCAGCTTCTCCACGAGCTGCGCGGTCATGAACTGACGCATCCGGTCGAGCACGGCCTGATCGCCGTTCGATTGCACGGCGGTTGCATCGTTGCCGCCGAGTTGCAGCAGGGCGTACAGATCGTCATGGGTAAACGGTTGTGACATGTCTTCCTCGTCTTGATGGAATGTCTCGCATCGCGCGGCCGGTGAGCGGATCTCGCCGTCGTCGCGCGCGGAGCGCGGCGTGGGACTGCAAATGACTGCTCGAGTGAATCGATTTGCAACGGGTGGCTGGGGCGGTTGACCCCGTCGCCATTGCGCGTTCGACGGCGGCGCGCACGCGTTGCCGCCCCGCGCATCGTCGGGTTCAGCCCAGCGGCCAGTTCAGGAACACGATGCCGTCGTTGTAGTCGTCGTCGGTGCCGTCTTCCGAGCCGACGATTCCGAAGTACGACTTCTTGAAGAGATCGATTTGCCGCGAGCCGATGCGCGACGGCTTGCCGTTCGCCGTCACGATCACGCGTACGCGCCCCTTGCCGGAGTCGAGCACCTTCGTGCCGAGGTTCTGGTCCTGCACGCCCGCGCCCTTGAACGTGGCGGCCGGCTTCGGGTTGTCGTCGATGTAGATGTCGATCGTCTGGTCGTTTGCCGCGTTGGTGAGTGCGGTCACGCCGAACTTGATGTTCGGCGGCAGGTTGAACGTGCCGTCGCGTTCGCCGCCGCCGCCGATGTTGCCGGCACCGCCGCCGGTTTCGGTGCCCTGATTCCCGCCGCCTTGCGACGACGATTGCGCGGCCGTGTCGCCGATCGCGGAAATGCTCGCGTACGAATCGATATGCATCGCGCTGCCGCGCACGCTTTTCCACTGCCCTTTCACGAACGTGACGCCGCTGCCGACGTCGATCGTCGCGACGAGCGTGAACGGCATGCGCCCGGTGCTTTCGGGCACCTTCGACGAATAGGTGAAGCAGCCGTCCGCGACGACGCCTTTGTCCGTCGCGATCGCGAAATAGATGCCGGGGAAATTGTTGCCGGTCGCGTACGGCGTCGGCACGTTGAGGATGACCTGCAGTTTCCCGTCGCGAATCTCTGCGTTGGCGATGTCGATATGCAGGCCGGGGATGTCGACGTACGTCTCGGACGTGACGACGGGTGCGCTGTTGATCGAAGCCGAAAGAAGCGGCATGGAAGTCTCCTGTGATAACGCTGTTTTGGATTGGGGGGCTGCGTGAGGCCCGCTTGATGAGCGCGAACCGCTGGCCGGCCAGACGACGGCGGGCCGGCACGGCGCGGCCGCCGATCGTGCGTCAGGTCAGCCGATCGGCCATTGCAGCACGACGATGCCGTCGTTGTAGTCGCTGTCGTGACCGTCTTCCGACACGACGATCCCGAAGTTGACGGTGAACGGCGAACCGTCCGATTTCTTGCCGCTGATCGGCGCGAGGCGCGCATCGGTGGCCGACGTCTTGCCGTTTACCGTCACTTCGAAGCGCAGCTTGCCGTTGCCCGAATTCAGCGTGGCTTCGCGCGGGCCGTCGCGCGTGGTCAGCTTGTGATAAGCGGCCGGTTCCTTGCTGTCGCCGATGAAGAGCTTGATGTGCTGCTGCTCGGCAGCATTCGCGAAGAAAATCGCGCGGAAGTCGGTGTTCGGCGGAATCGAAAACTCGCCGGCGCGATTCGAGGACGTTTGAGTTTCGGCCATGCTTTCCTCCTGGAAGTCGATGGATAAGGCACTTCACCGTGTCTCGCAAACGCTTGCAGTTTCAAACACGGTTCAGTCAGCATGGCGAAAAATAAATGAAAAAATATTCGACCGGGAATGGGAATTGTTCAGAAAATCGGAAACCGAAACAGTTCGATTTAATGGTGAATATTCAATGGAGCGTCGTTCGATATATCTCGGAAATTATATCGATGCGTGTCGCGCTTTTTTGAATAATGGCGGGGTGTGCAGGCGGGAATGACGGGAATGGCGGGAAGTTGCGGTTCCTACGCAGACGCTCGGCGTTCGCTTAGGGCAGCGTGTTGTTTCGACATCGTCTTTCCCTGTCGTGGCCGCGCCCACGGCCACCTTCGGGCGCCCGCGCCGAAGCCGGCTCGCAACGAAGCGGGGTGCGGCGCCGACGAAGCTCAATGACCGGCTTACTCCGAACTTGAACAGGGCATTTCACCGGCACCGCACCCGACGAAGCATATCGGCCTGCTGTCGCGACGCCTATCGGACGCGGCTGATTTTTGCGCGCGACATTGCCAAGCGCGGCCTGATATACCTGACAGGCGATCAATTCCGAGATTGGCGGTATCGTGCAAGACGCGCGTGCGCTCGCTATTCGGCGGATTTATTCATTCAATTGGCCCTTTACCGGGCCCTCACGAGGACAGTGCGATGACGAAACCCGATAGTCTGAAAGGCGAGATCAAGGGACAGGCACAGGACGCAGACCGTCACAACCTGGCGCGGCCCGCCGTGAACGGCGCGTTGTGGGCGCGCGGCCTGACGACGCAGCGCGTGGCCGACCTGTTCAGGACCCTGCCCGGCCTCCCGGGGCACTGGATGCAGCTGCAGAACGAGGTCAACGCAGGGAACCGCTATTTCTATGGTGTCCAGAACGGTCACCAGACGACCGACGAAGGAAAGGAACTGATTCGCTGGATTGCCGATGCGGTGGTCAGCGCCGCGCAGAAGGCGGGATTCGATTTCCCGTTGCAGCAGCTCAGGTTTACCGCCGACACGGGGTGGCTGAAGCTTCAGCGCGTGTCGGGGCGGGTGATGGTGTTGTCGAGGCCGTAAGCGTAGCCGATGGCGGTCGAAGTGCCGGCGTGTCGGCGATCGAGTCAGCCGCGGCTGCGGGAACGCGCGCTGCCATCGACGATCGATCGTGGCGTCGAGCAGGCGGCCGACGGCATCACTGACCGAAACGCTGCGCCACCGCATCCTTCAATCGCGCGGCGGTGAGCTCGCCCATGTGCGATTCGACGAGTTCGCCTTTCGCATTGAAGAACAGCGTCGTGGGCAGCCCGCGCGATCCGTACGCATGCATCGCATGCAACGACGGATCGAGCAGCACGTTGTCGAAGCGCAGCCCCTGCTGTTCGAGGAACGCGCGCACGGCCTGTGCGTTTTCCCCCTGGTTGAGCATCAGCACCGTGATGCCCGGATGATCGCGTTGCGCCTGTTCGAGGAGCGGCATCTCGCGCCGGCACGGTGCGCACCACGTCGCCCACAGGTTCACCACGACCGGCTTGCCTGCGAAGCGTCGCGGCAGGACGGGCGTCGCATCGAGCGTTTCGAGCTGCAGCGCGGCGAACGGCGGCGCGGTGCGCTGCAGTGTCGCCAGCGTGCCTTGCGCGATGCCCCACGCGGCGAGGCCCGCGACGATGCCGGCCGCCACGGGTTTGCGCAGCGCGGGCAGGCGACGCAGCCGCCAGACGGCGAACGCCAGCGCGGCAGCGATGCCGATGCGCCAGTCGAAGCCGCCGTCACCGAGCGCGACGATGGATCGCGGCGTAGTCGCGTAGTCGCGCCACCATTGCGCGACATAGCCGATACGCGCGGCGACCAGCCCGAGCAGCAGCACGTCGAGGATCAGGCTCGACGCGCTCTTGTGATGTCCATCGGGCGGGCGGCGCTGGATGAAGCGGGCAACGAGCCACGCCAGCAGCGCGGCGGCGGCTACCGCGACGACGCGGATCGAGAAGGGACCGATGCTCAACATGGGGAGAAAAGGGTGCGGGGATCGTGGATCGACCGGCGAACGCGATGCCGTCGACGGTCATGTGACGTTTCGACCCTACGGGACGCACACGGGTTCCCTTGGTGACCGAGCGCATGTACCGCCCGACGCGTGCGAATCGCATGCCGGGCGCCGGCATTCAGGACGACGTCGTTTTCGTCGAAGTCTCGCGACGCATCAGGCCGACCGACGATCGCGCAGGCCCGGTAATTACTGCCTGCTTCCGCGCGAGCCGGAAGGCGCACCGCCAAGCCGGTACGCGGTAAAGAATTCGTACCACGGTGAACCCTGTCCGGCCGGCATGCCCAGTGCCGACGTCCGCTGCTTCAAGGCCGTGAACACATCGTTGATGCGCGCGGCCTGTTCGGCATCACTGAACGGACGCGGCTTCGCCCTGCCGGCCGCGAATGCGCCGTAGGCGACCGCGAGCAAGCGCGCGCCGTCGTCGATCGAGGTGACGGACCCGTTGATCGCCTCGACGAAGCGCGGCCGGTCCGCTTCTCGCGATGCGACGATGCACTGAAACACGATCGCCGACACTTCGTGCAGGTCGCTCGCACGCAGCAATGCCGGCAGGCGCGCGGCGATCCGGTCGGCCGGTTCCTCGTGCAGCGCGGCGGCGAAGTCGAGCACGGCGGCCATCGGATTGCCGTCCTGCTGCACGCGATCGAGCGCCGATGCGGGCGCCGCCGCCGCCTGCGCGACGTCGCCGGGCGCGGCGCGCAGCACGTCCGCGACCTGCTGCTGCCACGCCGGAAAGATCATCCGCACGTTGCCGAACTGCTCGCCGCCTTGCGCGTCCGGATTCCACCGATAGACGATCGTGCCGCCGCGAATGAACGGCGAATACAGATGCTCGGGCGTTTGTGGCAGCGGCCGTCCGTTGATCGGCAGCCATGCGAGCGTGAGCCAGTCGTAGCGGCCGGTGGCGGGCACCGCCGGGCTGGAACTCGCGATAACCTGCCAGGTGCCGCGGTTCGCGTAACGCCGACGCGCGTCGGGCACTGCGACGGTTTGCCGTTTCGCGGTATCGAAGTAGGTATTGCCGGTCACGTTTTTGCCGCTGTCCGGCGCCGGCGTGAGGGTGGCAATGACCCACGATGCACCGTCGGCCGAACGGTAGTCCGACGGCTGCAGCGTGGCGACGTCGTGCACCATGCGCGTTTCGGCGGCGACGGGGCTCGGCGGCAGATCGGCGGGGCCGGCGACGATACTCGGCATGGACGTTCCTCGGAATCGGGGGTGTATCGGCACGCGCGCCGAACGCGAACGATGTGCGGCGGCGCATGTCGTCTGTCGTAACCACTGTAGAACGCCGCCGCCGGAAACGGAAACCGGCCGCGGCGGCCTCGAGCCGCGCAACGCGCTCACGCGCACCGCCGCTTCGGCTTACCATGCGCATCCTGGGCCAGCACGAGGAACACCGATCGGGAGCGAACATGACCGACAGCAAAGCCATCACCGAACACTGGACGCACGTCGCCGACCAATGGATCGACTGGGCCGGCCGGCCTGGCCACGATGCGTTCTGGAAGTATCGCGAGGGGTTGGCAGCCTACCTCGGCCGCGGCACCGGCCGCGCACTGGAGATCGGCTGCGGCGAGGGACGCGTGAGCCGCGAGCTGAAGGCGCTCGGCTACGACGTGACCGCGAGCGACGCGGTGCCCGCGATGCTCGACGCCGCGCGTCGCGCGGCATCAGCGCACCGCTATGCGCTCGCCGATGCCGCCTCGCTGCCGTTCGATCCGGCCAGCTTCGACATCGTGATGGCATACAACGTGCTGATGGACCTCGACGACATGGCGGCCGCGTTGCGCGAGGCGCGTCGCGTGCTGAAGCCGGGCGGGCTGCTGTTCGTGTCGCTCGTGCATCCGTTCCGCGATCGCGGCCGTTTCGCGGGGCCGCAGCCCGACGCGCCGTTCGTGCTCGAAGGCACGTATTTCGGCAGCGAGCATTTCGAGGGCGTGGAAACGCGCGACGGGCTGTCGATGCACTTCGCGGGCTGGTCGCTGCCGCTCCAGGCCTACATGGATGCGCTGGAGGCGGCCGGCTTCGCGATCGTGTCGCTGCGCGAGCCGCTGCCAGATCGCGCCGACACGGACACGCTGAAGCAGTGGTCGCGCGTGCCGCTGTTCCTGTGGATCAAGGCGCGGCCGCTGGATTGAAACCGTCGCGGCCGCGCGGCGTGCGGCCTGCGGCACGCCGCATGATCAGCGCGGCAAGACCTTCCGGTAGATCACGAATCCGGTTTTCTCCGCGACGGTGTCGTAGAGCCGCATCGCCGTGCGGTTCGTCTCGTGCGTCTGCCAGTACACGCGTTCGGCGCGCTGCGCCTGCGCGGCGTCGTACACGGCTTCGATCAACGCGCGGCCCACGCCCTTGCCGCGTTCGCGCTCGAGCGTGAAGAGATCCTGCAGATAGCAGGTCGGCCCGGCCAGCGTCGTGCTGCGGTGATACAGGAAGTGCGCGAGCCCGACGAGCCGGCCGTCGCGTTCCGCGACACGCGCATGCACGGGCTCGTAGCCGTCGAAGAAGCGCGACCACGTGAGCCGCGTGATCTCGCGCGGCAGCGCGGTATCGCCGAAGCGGCCGTAGAAGCGGTTGTAGCCGTCCCACAGCGGCAGCCAGTTGTCGAAATCGTCTTCGCGCACGGGGCGTACGGTCAGGCCGGTGTCGGTAGCGTTCATGGTCGCGAACCTTTCGAGGATGGATGGAGTGAAGCGTTGCCGGCACGACCGGAAACGCGCGCAGACCTCTACGATAGAAAGTTCGTGGCACCATGTGTAGACCCATGACATCCACACAATCTGGAGCCACGATGGATTACGCGTTGCTGCTGTCGACCTTCGAGCGCGAAGCGGGGCCGCACGCGGCCACGCGGATGTCGCAGCAGCAGCGGCTGTACGCGTGCCTGCGCGACGCGATCCTGAGCGGCCGGATCGCCGAGGGCACGCGGCTTGCCGCATCGCGCACGCTGGCCGACGAGCTCGGCATCGCGCGCAATTCGGTGCTGTACGCGTACGAGCGGCTCGCATCGGAAGGGTTCGTGGCCGGCACGCGGCAGGGCACGGTGGTCGCCCGGATGGGGCTGCGCGGGTCGCAGGTCGCCGCCGCGGCGCCCGCCGGCGCTACGGCGGCGCTGTCGCGGCGCGCCGCGCAGGCCGAGCGCGCGACGAGCGGCCTCGACGAATCGCTGCCGTTCATGCCGGGCGTGCCGGCCGTCGATGCCTTCCCGCTCGCGCAGTGGCGGCGCTGCGTCGAGCGCGCATGGCGCTCGGCGGGGCCGGCGCAGCTCGGCTATCAGTCCGCGGAAGGCGACGCGGTGCTGCGCGATGCGATTGCCGGCTATCTGCGCGCGTCGCGCGGTGTGCGCTGCGACGCCGCGCAGGTGATCGTCACCGACGGCACGCAGGGCGCGCTCGACCTGTGCGCCCGCGCGCTGGCCGACGCGGGCGATGTCGCATGGATCGAGAATCCCGGCTACCACGGTGCGCGCAACGCGTTTCTCGCGGCCGACCTTCGCGTCGAGCCGATCGGCGTCGATGCGCAGGGGCTCGCGCCGCATCCGGACGACTGGCGCGCTCGTCCGCCGAAGCTCGTCTACATCACGCCGTCGCACCAATATCCGCTCGGCGCGGTGATGAGCCTCGAACGGCGGCTCGCGCTCGTCGCGCAGGCGCGCGCGGCCGGCGCATGGATCGTCGAGGACGACTACGACAGCGAGTTCCGTCACCACGGCACGCCGCACGCGGCCGTGCAGGGGCTCGCCGACGACGCGCCGGTGATCTACCTCGGTACTTTCAGCAAGGTGATGTTTCCGGCGTTGCGGCTCGGCTTCATGGTCGTGCCGCCCGCGCTTGCGCAGCCGCTGCGCGACGCGGCGGGCGCGCTGATGCTGCAGGGCCGCGCCGTCGAGCAGCGCGCGCTCGCGGATTTCATCGACGCCGGGCATTTCACGCGGCATCTGCGGCGCATGCGCCGCGTGTATGCCGAGCGGCGCGACGCGCTGCACGACGCGCTGGCGCGGCGGCTGCATACGCGGCTGACGGTGTCGGGCGGTGCAGGCGGCATGCATCTGTCCGCGCGGCTCGACGTGCCGGTGGCCGACACGGAACTGAGCCGCGTCGCGCAGGCGCACGGGCTGATCCTGCGGCCGCTGTCGTCGTTCTGCCTGCCGGGCACCGCGGCGGGTTACAACGGGCTCGTGCTCGGCTACGGCGGCGTGCCGGCCGAGCGGATGGACGGGCTCGCGCGGCGGATCGGCGAGATGATCGACCGCGTGCTGGCCGCGCGGTGACGGTCGTTGTGCCGTGTCGTCGCTACGTCGCTACGCCGTTATGCCGTTACGCCGCTATGTCACTAGGCCGCTACGTCGCTACGTCGCTACGTCGCTATGTCGCCACGTCGCTATGTCGCCACGTCGCCACGTCATCGCGTCATTGCATCGGAGCGCGACGGTCCGCTGCTCCGCTTACCCGCGCATCGGCGGATTGAGCCGCGCGAACGCGTCCTGCCGGCGATACGGGAAGTACGGATACGGCGCTTCGATCGCACTCGCCGCATCGAGTTTCGCGACCTGCGCATCGGTCAGCGACCAGCCGACCGCACCGAGGTTCTGGCGCAACTGTTCCTCGTTGCGCGCGCCGATGATCACCGACGACACGGTCGGGCGCTGCAGCAGCCAGTTCAACGCGATCTGCGGCACGGTCCTGCCGGTTTCCTCGGCGATCGCGTCGAGTGCATCGACCACGTCGTACAGCCGTTCGTCGTCGACCGGCGGCCCGAAGCCGGCCGTGTCGTGCAGGCGGCTGCGTTCGGGCAGCGGCGCGTGGCGGCGGATCTTGCCGGTGAGCCGGCCCCAGCCGAGCGGGCTCCACACCAGCGCGCCGAGGCCCTGGTCCGCGCCGAGCGGCATCAGGGCCCACTCGTAGTCGCGGCCGACCAGCGAGTAGTAGACCTGATTCGCGACGTAGCGCGACCAGCCGTGCCGGTCGGCAACCGCGAGCGATTTCATGATCTGCCAGCCCGCGAAATTCGACACGCCGATGTAGCGCAGCTTGCCCGCGCGCACGAGATCGTCCAGCGTCGACATCACTTCCTCGACCGGCGTGGCCGCGTCGAACGCATGGAGCTGCAGCAGATCGATGTAGTCGGTATCGAGGCGGCGCAGCGCGTCGTCGACCGCGCGGATCAGCCGTGCGCGCGACGTGCCGGCGTCGTTCGGGCCATCGCCGGTCGGCAGGCCCGTCTTGGTCGAGATCAGTACCTGGTCGCGCCGGCCGTGGATCGCGGCGCCGAGCACGCGCTCGGATGCGCCGTCCGAGTACACGTCGGCGGTGTCGAACAGGTTGACGCCGGCCTCGAGGCAGATGTCGACCAGCCGGCGCGCTTCGTCGACGTCCGTGTTGCCCCAGGCGCCGAACAACGGGCCGGTGCCGCCGAACGTGCCTGCGCCGAAGCTCAGCGCGGGAACCTTGAGGCCGGAGCGGCCGAGCGTGCGGTATTCCATGGCGGGTGTCCTTTCGTCGTCGAGGCCGGCGCGAACGGGCGTCGGCAAGGTGAGCGTTCACTCTAGCGCTTGCGGTTAATCCGGATAATTGGGCAGACTTCGAAAATATCCTTCGGAGGAAGCGAAGAATGCTGCTCGATAACCTCGCGCTGTTCCTGCGCATCGTGGAGAAGGGCGGGCTGGCCGCGGCCGGCCGCGAGGTCGGCCTGTCGCCGGCCACGGTTTCCGAGCGGCTGACGGCGCTCGAGCGCCACTACGGCGCGACGCTGCTCACGCGCACGACCCGCGCGATCAGCCTGACCGACGAGGGCCGCACGCTGGTCGCGGGCGCGCGGCGCCTGCTCGCCGAGGCCGACGAACTCGAAAGCCGCGTGCGGCTCGGCGCGCAGACGCTGTCGGGGCCCGTGCGGCTGAGCGCGCCGGCCGATCTCGGGCAGGCGCGCGTCGTGCCGGTGGTCGACGCGTTCCTGGCCGAACACCCGGGCGTCACGGTCGACCTGCATCTCGGCGACGGCTACGTCGATCTCGTCGGGCAGGGGCTCGACTTCGCGATCCGTCGCGGCCAGCTCGCGGACAGCGCGCTGCGCAGCCGCTCGCTCGGCCGCTCGCGCCGCGTGGTGTGCGCCGCGCCTGCGTATCTCGCCGCGCACGGCACGCCGCGGCATCCGGCCGAGCTTGCCGCGCACGACTGCATCGTGATGCGCTTCGGCCAGGAGCTGTATGCCGAGTGGCCGTTCCGTATCGACGACGAACCGAAACGCGTGACGGTGCGCGGCCGGCGCGTCGCCAACGACGGCGCGCTCGTGCGCGCGTGGTGCGTCGCGGGGCACGGGATTGCGCTGAAGTCGCTGCTCGACGTCGAGCAGGATCTGGCGTCCGGCGCGCTGGTCGAGATCCTTCGCGAGTTCTCGCCGGGCGAAGTCGACCTGCAGATCGTCTATCCGGGCGGCGCGGTGCAGCCGCGGCGCGTGCGGGCGCTGATCGAACGGCTGGCGCAGGCGTTGGCGGCGGGGTGAGCGCAACCGGATCGCGCCGCGGCCGATGCGTTCGCGCGTCAGCGTCCGACGCGATGACGCCAAATGCGACGCGGTAGCGGAACGGGGCCGCTTCCCCCGCGACAGCGAACGCAAGATCGCCCGCGAAGCGGGTTGTCCACGTTTCGTCATTTAGCTAATATTCAAAACGTCAAACGAGACCGGAACCATGGACGACGTCACCCGCATCAGCGCACTGGCCAACGAAAGCCGTCTGGCCGTGATGCGCTGGCTCAAGCAGCCGCGCAAGCATTTCCCGCCGCAGCCTCACGGCGACTTCGACGAGCTCGGCGTGTGCTGCACGTACATCACCGAGAAGCTCGGCATCGCGCCGGCGACGACCACGCGCCACATGCGGATCCTCGCGGATGCCGGGCTCGTGCGGGCGACGCGCGTCGGCAAGTTCACGTACTACAAGCGGATCGACGATGCGCTGCATCGGTTGGGCCGCGACCTCCTGCAACTCTGATCTTCACAGAGGCAATCGACATGGATGAACTCGCCCTGCTGGCCGATGCCGACCGGCGCGCGCAAGCGTATCTCGCCGCGACCGACGAACGGCGCGCCTATCCCGACGCGGCGGCGCTCGCGGGTCTTGCGGCCTTCGACGAGCCGCTGCCCGATGCGGGCCGCCCGGCCGACGACGTGCTGCGCCTGCTCGACGACAAGGGCACGCCCGCGACCGTCGCATCGAACGGCCCGAACTACTTCGGCTTCGTGATCGGCGCGACGCTGCCGGCCGCCGCCGCCGCCGAGCGGCTGATGCTCGCGTGGGACCAGTGCGCGTCGTCGTTCGCGAATTCGCCGGTGGCCGCGACGATCGAGCGGCAGGCCGCGCGCTGGGTCGTCGACGTGCTCGGGCTGCCGGAAGGCAGCGCGGTCGGCTTCGGCACGAGCGCGACGGCCTGCACGCTGGTCGCGCTGGTGGCCGCGCGGCGTGCGCTGCTCGCGCGCAAGGGCTGGGACGTCGACGCGGACGGCCTGAGCGGCGCACCCGACGTGAAGGTCGTGCTCTCCGAGCTCGCGCACATCACGGTGAAGAAGGCGCTGCGCGTGCTCGGCTTCGGGATGAAGCGCCTGATCGTCGCGCCGGTCGACGCGCACGGCCGCATCGACCCCGCGCAATTGCCGCCGCTCGACGACATGACGATCCTCTGCGTGCAGGCCGGCGAAGTGAACACCGGCGAATTCGATCCGTTCGCGGCGCTGATTCCGCGCGCGAAGGCCGCCGGCGCGTGGGTGCACGTGGACGGCGCGTTCGGGCTGTGGGCGCGCGCGTCGTCGAAGCGCGCGTTGACCGACGGCATCGACGGCGCGGACAGCTGGACCACCGACGGCCACAAGTGGCTCAACACGCCGTACGACGGCGCGATGGTGATCTGCCGCGACGCGGCCGCGCTCGCGACCGCGATGAACAGCGATGCCGTCTACCTGAGCGGCGCGCAGGATGCGCAGAAGAACCTGAACCTCGAATTCTCGCGGCGTGCGCGCGGCATTCCGGTGTGGGCCGCGCTGCGTGCGCTCGGCCGCGCCGGCGTGGCGACGATGGTCGAGCGGCATTGCGCACAGGCCCAGCGCGTCGCGGACGGCCTGCGCGCGGCCGGCTACGACGTGCTGAACCGTGTCGTGCTGAACCAGGTGCTCGTGCGCGCCGGCACCGACGACGAGACGATTGCGATCCTTCAGGCCGCGCAGGACTCGGGCGACGTATGGTTCGGGCAGACCGTATGGCAGGGGCGGCCGGCGTTCCGGATCAGCGTGTCGTCGTGGCGCACGGAGGACGAGCACGTCGACCGTCTCGTCGCGTTGCTGACGACGCTGCGCGGCGTGCACGTCGGTTGAGCGGCGGCGGCGAATGCGTCGCGCGCGTGCCGCCGCCGCCGGCTATCCGTCTCTGGAGATGTGTGGCTCGTCTGCGTGAAAATGTCGGACAATAACGCGGCATGCGCGCCGTGCCGGCCCGGGCGGCGCGCCCAACCGCAGCATTCACGCCGACGAGATCCCCATGTCCACGACACCTCCCCGGGAGCTGCTGAAAGCCGCCGACATCGCGAAGATGGAACCGACGCGCGCGGTGCATTCGCTCAATCCCAATGCCGTTCGCCTCAAACGACAGCTCAGCGACCTGACCGGCCTCACGCAGATCGGCGCGCACCTGCTCACGCTGATGCCCGGGCACGAATCGGCCGAGTATCACCGCCACCTGTACGAGGAAGAATGCGTGTACGTGCTGTCCGGCACCGGCTCGGTCACGATCGGCGAACGCACGTGCGAAATCGGGCCGGGCGATTTCCTCGGTTTTCCGCGCGGCGGTGACGCACACACGTTGCAGAACACCGGCGAGGTGCCGCTGGAACTGTTCATCCTCGGCCAGCGCCTCGAACACGACGTCTGCGAATACCCGAGAATCGGCAAGCGGCTTTACATCGCCGGCGAGCTCGAGGATTTCGTCGACCTGCCGAAACGGCCGTAGACGGCACGCATCCGCATCGGCCGTCGTCATGCTTATGATGCGGGAACGCCACTGACAGGATTCCACGCCATGGACGCGCCGCATCCGCCGATGAATGCCCCGATTTCCGAAACGGAACCTGAAACCGAAACCGTCGCCGAGCCCCGCGCGTCGCGCGTGCATCGGCCTGTCGCGCTCGTCACCGGATCGACGTCGGGAATCGGCGCGGCCATCGCGCGGCGCCTGGCGGCGGACGGCTACGCGGTGATCCTCCATTCGCGCAGTTCCGCCGACACCGGTCGCGCGATGGCGCGCGAACTCGGCGCGACCTACGTGCAGGCCGATCTCGCCGACGACGCGCAACGCGTGCGGTTGATTCGCGACGCGCTGGCGGTGCACGGCCGCCTCGACGTGCTGGTCAACAATGCGGGCGTCAGCCGCGTGATTCCGCACGACGATCTCGCCGCCGCGACGCCCGACGTGTGGCGCGAGATGCACGAGATCAACGTGATCGCGCCGTTCCGGCTCGTGGCCGAAGCGCAGCCCGCGCTGCTCGAAGCGGCGTCGGGCGGGCGTGCCGGGTGCGTCGTCAACGTCAGCTCGCACGCCGGCGTGCGGCCGAAGGGGGCGTCGATTCCCTATGCGGCGGCGAAGGCCGCGCTCAATCACACGACGCGCTTGCTGGCGCGTACGCTCGCGCCGGCGATTCGCGTCAATGCGGTGGCGCCGGGGCTCGTCGACACACCGCTGACCGCGGACTGGACCGACGCGCAGCAGCTCTGGCGCGAGCGCGCGCCGATGCGCCGCGCGGCGACGCCGGACGACGTCGCGCAGACGGTTGCGATGCTCGTCGCGTCCGATTATGTGACGGGCGAGATCGTGATGCTCGACGGGGGGATGAACCTGACGTGACCGGTAAACGCTCTCGAGGTCAGCCGAGGTTCGACCGCAGCCGCGCGAGCGCCTGATCGTGCGTGCGTTCGAACTTCAGCGGCGTGACCGCGATATAGCCTTCGCCGAGCGCGACCGTTTCGGAACCCGCATCGTCGTCGCGCGGTGCGCGCGCCAGTTTCAGCCAGTGGTATTCGATGTCGCGCGGATCGCGCCCCGACACGATGTCGACGCCTTGCAGCATGCCGGCGCCCTGGTTCGTCACCTTCAGGCCGCGCACGTCGTCGGCCGGCCGCGCCGGGAAATTCACGTTGAGGCACGCGTCGCTGTCCCAGCCGGCCGCGACGAGCCGGCGAATCACGTCCGGCGCGTGCGTGAGCGCCGTATTCCACGGCACCGCGTTGCGGTCGACGAACGCCTGGCTCAGCGCGATCGCCGGCACGCCGACCAGCATGCTCGTCATCGCGGCGCCGACCGTGCCGGAGAACACCGTTTCGGTGCCGAGGTTCGCGCCGCGATTGACGCCGGACAGCACGAAGTCGGGCCGCGCGTCCTTCATCAGGTGGCTGACCGCGATCGCGACGCAATCGCCCGGCGTGCCGCGCACCGCAAAACGGCGCTCGCCCTTGCGATGCACGCGCAGCGGTTCGTGCAGGCTCAGCGAATGCGACGTGCCGCTCTGGTCCTCCGCCGGCGCGACGATCCAGACTTCGCGCGCCAGTTGCGTGGCGACCTGTTCGAGCACTTCAAGGCCGGGGGCGTCGAATCCGTCGTCGTTGGTGAGCAGGACGCGGTCGAACAGCGGGCGGGTTTCTTGCATCGGGACGATCCTCGCAGGTAGGCAATGAGAGGGGAAAGGCATCGCAGGTACACCCGCAAGGCTAGCATCCCGTCGCGGCGCATGTTGTGTCGTGTCATGCCGCATCTCACTGCACCTCACCTTAGCGCACCTCACCTCAGCCACCTCAGCGCACCTCAGCGCACCTCAGCGCACCTCAGCGCACCGCACCGCACCGCACCGCGCCGCGCCGCACCGCACCGCGCCGCGCCCGGCGCCCGCCGCGCGTGGATACGCGGATACGAAAACAGGCGCATGGCGCGCCCGTTTTTCCGCTTCGATGTGCCGGCCGGGCGGCGAGTGGGACCCGCGAGATCCGATTACCCGAGCAGATGCCGCAGCAGGCCGGCCGACGCGACGCCGACGATCACGGTCGGCAGGATCGACAGGCGCGTCGCCGCGATCAGTGTGACGGCGAGCGCGAGCAGGTCGGCCGGGCGCGTCGACACGAACGCCGGCGCGATCACCGAGATCAGCACGCAGCCGGGCACGTTTTCCATCACCGACGCCATCCGCGGGCTCAGCGTGCGGTTGCGCAGCAGCACGTAGCCGAGCACGCGCGACAGGTAGGTCGTCGACGCCATCAGCACGATGGTCGCCGCCGTCGCGAAATCAGGCAGCATCGCGCGGCTCCCACAGCAGCGCGGCGATCAGACCCGCGCATGCGCCGGCCGCGACGTACCACGCGCCGGGCACCGCGAGGTGCGTGGCGGCCGCGACGACGAGGCTGACGAACCACGGACGGCTCGCGCGCATGCCTTTCCACATGCCGCGCAGCAGCACCAGAAACACGGCGGTGAACGCCATGTCGAAGCCGTATTGCTCGACGTCGCCGATCGTCGGGCCGAGTGCCGCGCCGAGCGTCGTCATCGAGATCCACGTCAGGTAGAGCCCGGAACACACGCCCGCGTAATAGGGGACGCTGATGTGCGTGGCCGAGCGCGAGCGTGCGTCGGCAAGCGACATCGCCCAGCTTTCGTCGCACATGAAGAACAGCGCGGCGAACGCGCGGCGGCGCGGCAGGCGCCGGATGTACGGCGCGAACGCCGCCCCCATCAGGATGTGGCGCGAATTCACGAGGAACGACATCGCGACGATCAGCGCGATGTGCGGCGGCGACGTCCACAGATGGATCGCCGCGAATTCCGAGCCGCCGCCGAAGTTCAGGCCCGTCATCATCGGCACCTCGAACAGGCTCAGCCCTTTTTGCTCGGCCTGCGCGCCGAGCACCAGCGCGAACGGCACGAAACCCAGCATGACGGGCAGCGCCGCGCGCAAGCCACGACCCATCTCGGCGACATAGGCGGGCTTGTCGCGAAGCCCGGTCGACGTTGAAACGCTACTGCTCATTACTCCTCCTTCGGGGGAGGAGGATTGTCTGCTTTTTTGACTCGAATCGGGTTGCGTTGCGGACCAATTTTTATGAGAATTTGGCATCCAACGAGTGATTTGCGATTTTTTTGGAATTCGATGCCAATGAAGCTTGACGCTATCGACCGCCGGATCCTGAGCGCGCTGCAGCGCGACGGCCGCATGCAGAACGTGGAACTCGCGCACGAGGTCGGGCTGTCGCCGTCGCCGTGCCTGCGGCGCGTGCGGCTGCTCGAGGAAGCGGGCGTGATCGAAAAATACGTGGCCGTGCTGAACCCGGCGAAGGTCGGCAAGGGGCTGACGATCTTCACGCGCGTGTGGCTGAAGGGGCAGGACGCGGAATCGGTGAACCGCTTCGCCGAGGCCGTCCAGCAGATGCCGGAAGTCGTCGAATGCCACCTGATGGCCGGCGATTGCGATTTCCTGCTGCGCGTCGTCGCGGCCGATATCGACGACTATCGGCGTTTCCAGATGGAATACCTCACGCGCATTCCCGGCGTGCTCAGCGTGAAGACCGACATTCCGATGCAGAAGGTCAAGCTCACGTCGGCGCTGCCGACGTAACGTGACGCGGGCGCGCGACGGCGATTCCGCGAATCGTCACCAGCCGGTGACGATCGGCCGATACACTGTCGGGACAAGCCGCTTCGCCGCGCACTGGCTGCATCGCAGTGCGACTTCGATGCGCAAGCAACTAACGGTCAACCGCGACGCGATCGACGAACACGCGCGCCGCGCGCGACGTGACCGGCCGATCGATGCGTTTTTCTTGTCGAGCCATTCATGCAGCCATTCAACGATCCGTGGAATTCGCTGGAAATCGTCAAGCTCGTGCTCGGTGTGCTGACGCCGTTGTCGGTCGCGTGCCTGGGCTGGCTCGTCGCGCGCCGGCTGAAGTGGCTCGAGCTCGTGCAGTGGACCAACCAGCGGCTGATCGAGAAGCGGCTCACGCTGTACGACACGGTCGCGCCGCAACTCAATGCGCTGCTGTGCTTCTACACGTGGATCGGCTACTGGAAGGACATCTCGCCGGACGACGTGATCCGCGCGAAGCGCGAACTCGACCGCACGTTTCACATCTACCGCTACCTGTTCGACGACGACGTGTACGACGCGTATCACACGTTCATCCACGCGTTGTTCGAGATGCACACGGGGCCGGGTCGCGATGCGCGGATCCGTTCGCTGATCCTGTCGCCGGACGGTGACCGCAGCGTGCACGGCACGTATGAATGGAAGGCGGCGTGGTCCGAGCGGTTCTCGACCTCGAACGTGGCGGACAAGGCCGACGTGGTGCAGTTCTACACGCGGCTGATGGAGCGGCTGCGCGTGGCGCTGGGCGCGAATCGCTGACGATTGCGCACGCGTGCTGCGCGCCGGTACCGGAATTCGCTACCCGGCGGCGCGGATTGATTCCCTCACGCACGGCGCGGATGCGCGACGCGGCCGCGGCTGACATGCTCGCGCCATGTCCATTCGCGTGAGGTTCGCATGCACGTCGACACGGGTTCCCGGCCGCTCATGGCTCGTCGGCCGGGTGCGTACGCTCGGCGACGTCGAGACCTTCGATACGCTGCTGCGCCGCAATCCCGATCATCCGCTCGGGTTCTGGAAGATCTGGTATTTCGGCCGGATTCCGTGGCAGCGCCGCACGGTGACGCCGGCGAGCGTGTTCGAGAGCCGTGAGTTGCGTGTGGTGGTGGATACGCGTGGACGCGATCCCGGGGCGCGGGAACTGCGTGGCTCGGAAGAGGCGGAAACCGGTGGCGCATCTGATTGCTGATGCGGCATCGTCCGGGGTTTGAACAACCGTGGCGACGCGCCGGCCGCTCGACCGGCCGGTGGTCGGAACGAGGAATCAAGCGAACGAGATCACGAGTTTCTTGCCACAAGCTGCCGCGTACTTGCGAAGCGTATCGATGGACGGTGAATGCTGGCCCGTTGCGAGTGCGCGCTCGAGTCGCGTCACTGCCGGTGCTTTGGTGCCCATGCGCTGGGCTACATCGGCTTGCGACAGGCCGGCGTCTCGCCGAGCAGCCAGCATCACGTCGAGCAGTGCGAGTTCTTCGCGGTTCAGTCGTTCGTATTCGGCGCGCACCTCGGGGTCGGACAATGCCCGCGCGCGCAGTTCCTTATACGTTGCCATCTTGAACCTCCTTGAGTCGGTAGCGCGCGATCTCCAGTTCTTTCCGGGGCGTCTTTTGCGTCTTCTTTACGAAACAATGAAGCATGACGATACGCCGATCGACGATCGCGCAATAGAACACTCTGGCGATACCTTCGGCGCCCTTCAGTCGCATTTCGTACAGCCCGTTTCCCATTGACTGGGTGTGCGGCTCGCCAAGATTCGGGCCGTACTGCTCCATGCGATCAGCGAGCGCAAAGAAACGGGCAAGCAGCGTCGTCGGTAACGTGACGCCCCCCGTCTCTACGCGCGCATTGAAGAATTGAATTTCGCACGCGTTAGCTGACATGATAACAAATATGTTATGTTTGTGCAAGTGCGGAGTTCGCCCGCGACTGTGGACGCGGGCGGGCGTTCGGTGCGTTCGAAGCGTCGTTACGTCGCGTCGGGATTTCGGTCAGGAAGGGGGCGTTCGACGAGATTCGGATGGCCTGAATCGGGCAACGCGTGCGATTCGGTATCGGCGCGGGTGGCGCACGTTGGAAGCTGCGGCGTGGAGAGGTCGATCATGGAAGTCCCTTTATGCCGGACACGCGTGAACGCGCGTGAAAGGGAGGTCAGTTTGGGAGCGAGCGTGGAGCGGGTCAATTGACCGGACGGCCGATGATCCGATGCGCCGGTACAGTCGATCGCCAATGGATTCGCTGCTTTTCGGTGCGGCGACGAACGCATGTCATGCGATCACGCACGAATCACGCGCACGCCACCGCGCCGATCACTGCTTCCGGCAAGCCACCTGATAATCGATCACGGTATTCGCCGACGGCGTGTCCGGCTCGCCGCCGGCCGTCGTCACGCCGAGCACGCCGGACACACTCCGATACCGCAGCGCGCAATAGCCCATGCCGGTGCCCGAGCAAGCTTCGGCTTCGATGATCCCGTGCTTCGCGAGCGTCGCCGCGCCGTCCATCGGGTCCGGCTTCTCGTGCGGACGCAGCGGCTGCCATCCACGCGAGATCAGAATCTTGCGCGCCACGTCGAGCGGCTTGCCGTACACGTTGGGCACGACCGCACGGCCGCGACAGTACGTGCGTTCTGCCGCGACCGTGGTCAGCCGCAAGCCGCCATTTTCTTCGCGCAGCTCGGCGACGGGCGCCGACGGGCCGTCACCGCCCCAGACCAGCAACGCGCCGCTTTCCAGCTGCTCGACCGAGCCGAGCTGCCAGCCGGCCGAGCGTGCCGTATAGCCGAGCGCGACGAGCGTCGTGCCGTCGAAGACGCCGATGTTCGCGTTGCGCGCAAAACAGATCGCGCTCGTCCCCGGCTTGAACCCGCTCGCGAACGTGACGACGGTGTAGCGGCCGAGCGGCGCTTCCGAGGTCACGATCCAGCCGAGCTTCGCGACGTCGCGGCCAGCCGCGGTGGCGGTCTTCGCGCGATATCGCGCGCAGAACGCGTCGAGTGTGCCGTGTTCCGGCGAGCGCGGCAGCGCGCCGAGCGGAACCAGGGACGCGCCGGCGATATCGGAGGCCGCACGCAGCGTCTCGGCCGACGCTGCACCGCCGGGTGCGACGCACGCGAGTACCGCGATCGATGCGATGCGGCGGGCAAACAGCGGGACAGTCATGCGATGCACGTGGATGGTCTCCGGGAAAGAACGGGGAGTCGCGATGGTCGCGGTTTTCCGCGCAGGTGTCACGACGGCACGGTGCACGAGGCGGCGGCGTCAGTGCGCCGCTCCGTCCTGATGCAGCACCTTCTCGAACAGCGCCTGCGCGCGTTCGGCGGACATCCCGTTGTGGAATACGCTCGGCTCGCCTGCGTGCCATTCGTCGCATTGCGCGCATGGAAACCGGAATGTGGCCATGCGTGACCGCGTCGGAACCGTGAGGTGTGGCAGTGACGGACGCGCGGTGAAGCGCGCGGCGGGCGCGAGCCGCTGCGGCGCGTCGACCCGCAGCGTACCCGCCCGTCGCCCGGCGCTCAGGCCTTCGCGACCACGTCGATCCGCAGCGCTTCGCCGCCGTCGACGATCGCGAGCAGACGATCGACGTTCGGGTGCGCGCCCGGGCGGTTGCGCGCGTCGGCGGTGTGCTCCGCGAACACGGCGAGGCCGTGCTCGGCGGCCTTCGCGTCAAGCGCACCGAACGCCTGCTTCAGGTAGTTGTACACCGCGAGCGAGCCCTGCTTGCCCGGCTGGTTCTCGATGCTCGCGACCACGTCGCCGTTCGCGCCGACGAGATCGATGCGCGCGACGCCGTCGATGGCCGGCAGTTGAGCGAGGTTGTCCTTGAATACTGGGGTCGGTTGAATCACTGAAAACACTCCGTCGGTTCGATAAAAGGCGAGGCGGCCCGTATCTTAGCCGATCGGGCGTTGCGTTTCGCGCGGCCCGTGCGCGAGACGATGCAGGGCGCGCGCGGTGGGTGCGACCGTGCAGGACGAAGCACGATTTGGAGAGGCGGTCATCGGTGTTCTCCAGGTTATCCGCCGCACCGACGCGCGGCGGCAATGAAGCGGATTCAGGGAAGTGCGGCACGCAGTGACGAGCGATCTCGACGCGGTTCGCGTCACGCAGGCCGCCGCGCGTTATCGCCGGGCAACGTCCATCGACATGCCGGCCTCACGCGAGCGCTCGATGTCCGGGCTGCGATACGCGCGCTCGGGAATCTCGGCGAGCCGGGACGTATGCACCTGATGCGGCGCCAGGCCGTAGAACTTCTGGAAGCTCATGATCAGCGGCGACCATTTGTCGGGATCGATGTGGTCCGGATGGCCGTTAGCCAGCAGACCCGGATGCACGTGCACACGCTGGATGCGCAGCTCGAATACGGTGATCTTTCCGCGCAGGTCGGGCGTGTCGTCGCCGATCCCGTGCGAGGCCGCGACGACGGCCTCCATGTGCACCGGGCATTCGAGCGCGCGCGGCGGCGCGACGGTCTGCGACGCCGCCTCGGTGAGCCCGGCCGTGCCGAACTTGTCGGGTTCGAACACGTAACCTTTTGCCCGCTTCCCGTCGGGCACCGGATACGTGCCCGTCGTGCGCGCGATCCGGTCGACCGCGTGCGCCTGCGCCGACGACGGCAGGTTCAGCACGCATTCGCCCGCGCGCAGCAGGTTGCGCGTGGTCTGCGAACTGGCGGCGATGCCGATCACGCCGCGCCAGCCGAGCCAGAACGCGGACGAGATCGGTGCGAGATTGGCCGTGCCGTTTTCGTTCAGCGTGCTGACCAGCACGACGGGCGTGCCGAAATAGAGGATGTTCGGTTCGGTGACGCGATGCGGAGCATTCATGGTCGGCGCCTTCGTTGATGGATCGGTCCTCATGCTGATCCTGTCGCTGCGGCGCGGCGCTCCGGATCTTGTCATGTCATTCCGGCCGGCGCGCGCAGGTGGTGTACGCGTCGGCCGGAGCCCGCCGACATCGCGCGCGCTTTTCCGCTACAGTAGGAAATCGCAGGCCGAGCCCGCCGCATCACGCAGGCGCGCGCGGCCATGTTCCGCCAACGCTCACGAGGGCCTGATGGATACCGAGCAACGCTACACCGCCAATGCGCCGACGCGCGCGGAAGTCGACGCACTGGGCGGCGCAACCGTCATCGAATTCGGTGCGAACTGGTGCGGGATCTGCGCGAGTGCGCAGCCCGCGATCGCCGCGTCGTTTTCCGCGCATCCCGCCGTGCGTCACCTGAAGATCGAGGATGGCCCGGGCCGCCCGCTCGGCCGCTCGTTCGGCGTGAAGCTGTGGCCGACGCTGGTGTTCCTGCGCGACGGTGTCGAGGTCGCGCGCGTCGTGCGCCCGTCCGACGCTAAGCAGATCGAAGCCGACGGCTTCGCCGCATTCGCCTGAGGTCGACATCATGCAACAGGCCATCACGCACATCGGCGTCGACGCGCGCGGGAGCGGCCTCGTCGAGTTCACGCCGCAGGTGCGCGCATTCGTCGACCAGCAGGCGATCCGCACCGGGCTGCTGACCGTGTTCTGTCGCCATACGTCCGCGTCGCTGTTGATCCAGGAGAACGCGGATCCGTCGGTGCAGCGCGATCTCGAACGCTATTTCGCGACGCTCGCACCCGAGGACGACACGCGCTACGAGCACGACACCGAAGGGCCCGATGACATGCCCGCGCATCTGCGCACGGCGCTGACGCAGGTGCAGCTGTCGATTCCGGTCGAGCACGGGCGCATGGTGCTCGGCACGTGGCAGGGCATCTACCTGTTCGAGCATCGCCGCGCCGCGCACCGGCGCGACATCGTGCTGCATCTGATCGGCGAATGAGTATCGACGGGTGACGCGGCGCAGGCGCGCGATGCGATGCCGTGCGCATGCGCACACGGTATCGCGGGCTTACGCGAGCAGCTTCTCGACGAGCGCGCCGAGTTCGCGCAGGTGGACAGGCTTCGGCAGGAATTCGTCGAATACCTGCTTGTTTTCGCGCAGCGCCGCCGACTCATACGCGCTGACGCCGAGGATCGCCGGATGGCGGCCGTCGTCGTCGGGTTGCGCCACCGCCCGAATGCGCCGCGCGACTTCGAAGCCGCTCAGGTCCGGCAGCTCGAGATCGAGCACGACGATGTCGTAGCGGCCAGTGCCGAAGCGCGCGACGCCTTCCTGTCCGGTGCCGCACAGATCGGCCTCGATGCCGAGCGCCGACAGCATCGCGCCGAGCGTTTCGCGTGCGTTGTCGTTGTCGTCGACCACCAGCGCGCGCCGGTCCCGGTGCTCGGTCGCGGGCGGCAGTGCGGAGGCATCCCCGGCCGCGTGGCCGGCCGTGTCGATGCCCGGCACTTCGGCCGGCAGCGTCACGACGAACTCGCTGCCTTCGCCCACCGTGCTGCGCACGTCCACATGCCCGCGCAGCGTCGTCACGATCTCGCGCACGACGGCGAGCCCCATGCCGATTCCGTCCACGTGCAGCCCGACCGCGTCGTTCGCGCGATAGAACGGCTCGAAGATCTTCGACAGGTGTTGTTTCGCGATGCCGGCGCCCGTGTCGCGCACGGCGATTTTCAATTGCTGGCCGGCCGGCGCGTCGGCGAGCGAGATCGACACGTCGATCGATCCGCCGGCCGTGTACTTGACCGAATTCTCGATCAGGTTCGACAGCACCTGACGCAACAGCTTGCGATCGGAGCGGATCGCGAGATCGCCAGGCTCGACCTGCTGCGCGACCGCGATCCGTTTGGCCGCGATCTTCGCGCGCAGCGGATCGAGCACTTCGGCGAGCAGCGATGCGATGCCGACCGTTTCGGTTTCGGCGAGGCGCTTGGTCGAGCGCAGCTTGATGTAATCGGTCAGGTCCTTGACCAGCGCCTCGAGCGACGATGCGGAATTCTGCAGTCGCCGGATCGTCTTCAGGTTCGCGTCGGATTGCGGCCGTGCGAGCAGGATCTCGATCGATCCGCAGATCGCCTGCAGCGGCGTGCGCAGTTCATGGCTGACCATCCCGAGGAACGCGTTCTTCGCCTCGATCATCTCGAACGCGCGATCGGATGCCTTGCGCTCCGCATCGAGCGCCGCGTTCTGTCGTTCGAGCAGATCGTCGCGCGTGCGCATCGTATAGAACAGCAGCAGGAACAGCGCGCACAGGATCACGCCGAGGATGATGCCGAGCGACACGATCGCCTGCTGCTTTTCTCTCAGCTGATGGAACGTGAAGTCGCGCTGCGCCATCTCGATCGCACGGAAGTCGTTCGCGAGGCCGTTGACCTTCGGCCAGTACGTACTGACCTCGTCGATCACGCGCTGTGCGCCGCCCGGCGCGCTGCGCAGCAACGGCACTTCCTGCCTCAGGCGCGTCATGAATTCGCCGAGCGCCGCGATCTGGGCGCGGGCACGCGGGATGCGCAGCCAGTATTCGGACACCTCGGACGGCCGCTGCAGGAACCCGAACGACACCGACAGGCTGTCGAGCTGCATCTGCACGTGGTCGAAGTCGTCGTCCACGTGCGTCGCGTAGAGGATCAGCTGGCGGTCGAAGCGCGTGTAGACGTTGCGGTATTGCGCGGCGGTCCAGAACACGCCTTCACGCGGTCCTTCGAGCACGCCCTCGTTGACCGACGTCGCGAGCAGGTCCCACAGCAGGAACGCCCATGCGGCGAATCCCAGGATCCACAGCGATCCCAGGACCAGGATGATTTTTCTGTTCTTCCACCGCCCGCGCTTCATGTCGCGCGCTTACTTCACGGTCAGGCCGATGATCTGCCACGCGAACTTGGCTTCGCCGAGCGGCGTCTTGAGCTCGTCGGGATACTGGTCGCGCGGATACATGATCCACAGCGGGCCGTAGTTGTCGTTGCCGAGCACCTTGCCGTTCATCGTGCGCGCGAGGATCACGCCGTACTTGTCGGCATCCGACACGGGGATCGTGAACGTGTATTCGTCGATGCAGCGGAACTCGATCTGCGTGCCGTGCGCGTCGACGGCCTTCAGCACGTCGGACAGGCGCGGGCCGGTGAAGGTCGCCTTCGGCGTCCAGCTCGTCGACGTGACGATCGTGTACTGCGGCAGCGCCATCAGCGCCTGCTCGGTAAAGACGAACATGGTCTTGCCGGGCTGGTTGCTGCGGCCGATCTTGCCGTCGACGGTGAACGTGAACGACGCGGCCCAGCTCGCGGCAGCGATGCCGAGCAGGCCGGCCGTGACCAGGCTTTTGATCCAGATGGTCGAAACGCGCATGTCTTTCCTTCGGTCGTGTGCGTGTGGTGGTGGGTTTTCGCCGTGGGCTCAATTCGCGGCGGCGGCCGTGGCGGACGGCAGCGTGATCTTCAGTTCGCGCGCGACTTCGGCGAACAGGATCGGCAGGCGCACCGGCTTTTCCTCGCAGCGCGCGTTGTAATGCGACACGATGTGCGCGATTTCGTCCTCGCTCGCCTCGCCGGTGGAGATCTTGCCGGTCAGCAGGAAGATCGGCGCGTCGCCGTTCTCGCTCGAGCGGATGCCGCGCACGAGCTCGGCGGCCGTCTGGTCGCCCAGCATCCAGTCGAGGATGTAGCCGTCGAAATCCTCGACTTCCAGCGCCTTGCGGAACGATGCGCCGTCATAGTAAGGGATCGCGTTCACGCCTTTTTCGATGAAATATTCGCACACGGTTTCGGCGACGTCCTGCGAATCGTCGACCACCGCGATCCGCGCCGCGTAGACGGTCGGCTGGCTCGAGCGCAGTTCGATCACGTCGACCGGATAGAGGCGGCCTTCGCGTGCGTGCTGGCGTTCGGTGACGATCCATTCGCCCTGCCACTGCAGCGCGACGAAATCCGTTTCGATCTGGCTGCTGGCCTTCGCCGAGATCGCCGCGCGGCAGCGAAAGCGGCGCGACTCGATCACGAGCGTCGCGTCGATCATCTCGGCGGCGGCCGGCTGCGTGCCCTTGTCGTCGAGCAGGATCGCGGGCGGCACGCCGAAGTGCGTCGCGATGTCCTGCAACTGCGACAGGTTCCACGGGATCAGGCCTTTCATCTTGCGCGTGACGACCGAGAAACTGAGGCCCAGCACGTTCGCGATCGTGGTGTTGTGGCTGCGCGGCGGAATGCCGTTGCGCGTCAGCAGATCGTGCACCTTGGTGGCGGTGATGAGATCGACGTTGGCCTGCTCGCTATTGGGCATCTCGATGGGGTCTCCTGAGGTTGAGCGACGAAGAGCATATTCAAAAGTGACGCAATACGCAAACTTTGAAAATGCGAATCACCTTGACATGCCATTTTTCTCCATTATTATTGCTCACCACGTCACTATTGTTTGTCGCGTCATGTTTGGAGGCCGGCGTCGACACATTCGGCCCGGCGAAAAGCGGCAGCCAGCGCGTGACTGAACGATTCGAAGAGAGCCAAAGAGAGCCTGAGAGAGCCTTGGACTGCGTGTCGGCGTGGGTGAATTGTATTCGCCTCGCCGCGCGCAAGCCGGGTACGCGCTCGCGGGGGCGGGATCGTGCGAAGCAATACGGCGCGAATAAGATAAGACGTGGGGAAAAAGCGCGAAATGGTTCGCCGGTACTCGCACCGGAGTTGCTGTTGCTATTGACCGCGTGTGCGCGGGATCCGTCCGTCACCGGCTATACCGTGCGGATCTGCGATGACTGCGATGACATAGGGTGTTTCGATCGCCCTGAAGTTTAGGTTTCCTATCAAAAGAAAGGCGATCCGGATGACCGCGAGGATCCGCTCATCGTGTCGCTGAAGCAGGCCGCGAAGACTCAGCCGAAGCCTGCCTATGACCTCGAGTGATTTCCGCGGCGACGGCGTGTGCCAGGCCGCCGCGCGTCGGGTGTGTCGGCACGCGGCCGGGACGCACCCCGCCGCGGCCTTTCGCGGCTTCGAATCTAGGTCAAGTTCTAAATGACGCTTCAATCGTAATTGACAAGTACGAAACGGTTCGGCCGGGGTGGACGCTTCCGCACGCGTTTGGCATTGTCGGAACTCATTTCACCTTTCCACTGGTGAGTTCCCGCAACATCGTGCGATCCGGATCGGCATCGTTCGGCGCCGCGGTGCTCGTCGCTCGTCATGCCGCAGAGTCCGCTCCAATCCCTGCGCCGCTATCTGAGCATTTCGGTGTTCGGTGGCGGCATCGTCGTTACGATCCTGGTCCTGATTGCATGCGGTCTCGGGATGGTGGCGATCATCTCGGGCCATGTCGAGGGCGAACGGCGCAATTACCTGAACGGGCTGGAGCAGACGCTCAACGAGATCCAGGTGAGCGAGACGTCGTTCCGCAACGGCGTCGCGAACGCGCAGCTGATCTGGCGCGAAGCCGATAGCGCGCCCGCGTCGGACGTCGACGCGTTCTTTCGCGACGGCCAGCGCGTCGCGATCCGGCCGCATCCGTCGCTCGTGCTCGGCGTGCCCGGGCGAACCGGCGATCGCGCCGAGGTGGCGCGCTACCTGTCGCTGTCGGTGCTGCTGTCGCGCATCTGCGCGGCGAGTTCGATCAATCGCGGGCGCACGCTGGAGGGTTACCACTACAGCACGCGCACGGGCATGTTCGGGCTGGTGCCGAACCGGAATCCCGACGATCCGGCGCTGGCATCGCCCGACGCGCGCGCCCGCGTGCTCGATGCGCTGCACATCGATTTCGCGCGCGCGTATCCGCCGATCGTCGATGCCCGGCCGCACGTGCGCTGGCTACCGCCGTTCACCGATCCCGTGTCCGGGCAGCCGCGCATCCGGATCGCGGCCGAAGCGCGCGACAACGGCAGGACGTTCGCCGTGCTCGTGACCGAATATTCCCCCGATTACCTGCTGTCGTGGCTGGCCGATTACCGCCCCGGCGGCGCGTTCTACATCACGACCGCCGATGGCCGGCTCGTCGCGATGGATCCCGCCGCGGGCGATGCGGGCAGCACCGCGCGCCTGCTGGAACTGGCGCCGTGGCGCGGTCGCGCGTCGTCGGGGGCGCCCGTGTTCCGCGACGGCTTCCTGCTGTTTCACGGCCGGCTCGAATCGACCGGCTGGACGTTCGCGTATGCGCTGTCGTGGGCCGACGTCGCGGCCGGTGTCGCGCGTTCGGCCGGCACGCTGCTGGCGGCAACGCTGCTGACGCTCACCGTCATGTGGGGATTGCTGCTGCGTTTTCACCGACGCGAGTTCGCGCCGCTCTATGCGCGTTCGCAGCGCGTGTTCGACAGCGAGGCGCTGTGCCGCAGCGTGATCGAGATGGCGCCGATCGGGCTCGGGCTGATCGCGCGCGACGACGGACATTTCCTGCTCGCGAGCCCCGCGCTGAGGGAGATGGTCGCGCGGTTCGGCGGCGACTTTCACGCGCTGTCGAACCAGGTGGCCGCCGCGTGGCAGGCGCACGTCGCGCGCGGCGGCGACGGCGTGCTGCACGACGATCTCGTGCTGGGCGGCGGCGAGGACGCGCATCTGCACCTCGAATTCATCGCATGCGGCGCGCGCTATCAGGGGACGGACGTGCTGATTGCCGCGGTCGCGGACACGACCGCGAAGCATCAACTGATGCAGAAGCTCGAGGAGGCCGTGCGCGCGGCCGACTCGGCGAACGCCGCGAAATCGTCGTTTCTCGCGGCGACGAGTCATGAAATCCGCACGCCGCTGAACGTGATCCTCGGCAACCTCGAACTGCTCGAGCGCTCGGCGCTCGACGCGGTACAACATGGCCGGGTCGGCACGCTGCGCACGTCGGCGACGAGCCTGCTCGCGCTCGTCAACGACATTCTCGATTTTTCGAAGATCGAGGCCGGTGCGATGCAGGTCGAGTCGATCGAATTCGATGCGATCGCGGCGGTCGCGCGCGAGTTGAGCGCGTTCGCGCCGATCGCGAAGGCGAAGGGGCTGCAACTGTTCTGCGAAGTCGACGCAGCCGACACGCAACCGATGCGCGGCGATCCGACACGTTTCGCGCAGGTACTCGGCAACCTGCTGAACAATGCGATCAAGTTCACGAGCGCGGGCCGCGTGACCGTGCGCGTGGCGATCGTCGAGGAAGGCAAAGGCGCGCCGGCGTTGTCGGTCGCGATCGAGGACACGGGAATCGGCATCGCGGCCGAGCATCGGCACAAGCTGTTCAGCGCGTTCTCGCAGGTCGATTCGTCGATCACACGGCGCTATGGCGGCACGGGGCTCGGGCTCGCGCTGTGCCAACGGCTCGTCGCGGCGATGGGCGGCCGCATCGAGGTGGCGAGCGAGC
Organism: Burkholderia sp. BCC1996; assembly: GCF_905339955.1. Lineage (NCBI taxonomy): Bacteria > Pseudomonadati > Pseudomonadota > Betaproteobacteria > Burkholderiales > Burkholderiaceae > Burkholderia > Burkholderia sp. BCC1996. Next base: position 93,514 of record NZ_CAJPHM010000014.1, on the reverse strand, counting down.
CGGGCGTCGGCAGTTGCTTCACGGTTCTTCTGCCGCTCGGCGTGGAGGTTGCCGCGTCGGGCAGGCCGGCTCGCGCGCGTGCGCTGACGTTCGTCGCCGCCGATCCCGAGTGGCGTGCGTTCGCGTTGCCGCATCTGCGTGCATGGGGATTCGACATCGACGTGTACGACAGTCCGTCGAGCCTGCCGGCCGGCGTGGCCGGGCCGGTCGTGCTGTTCGGCGATCCCGATGCCTGGTCGCATGCGGAACTGGATCGCTTGCGCGACTGCGCGCCGCTGATTCTCGCGACACGCGACGGCCCGCTCGAACCGTACCGGACGGGCGGCACGGTGCGCGTGTCGAGCTATTCGCTCGGCGGTCTGCGTGCGGCGCTGGCCGACGACGAGTCGTCGGGCGACGCTTCGCCGGGTGATGCTTCGTCGGGCGACGCTTCGCCGCCGAACGACCACGCGATGCCGCGCGGCGGCGGCCGTGCATTGCGCGTGCTGGTCGCCGACGACGTCGCCGTCAACGGCTCGATTTTCCGCGAGCAGCTGCAGGCGCTCGGCTGCGCGGCGGCCGAGGTCGAGTCGGGGCGTGCCGCGCTCGAATCGCTGGCCGGCGGCGGCTGGGACGTGCTGCTGATCGGTGCAGACCTGCCCGACATGTGCGCCCACGTGCTCGCCGAGGCTGCGCGCAGCGCGGCCGGTTGCGACGTGCTGGTTGTGACCTCGCACCTGACGCCGGACGGCATGCGCCGCTGCGCGGCGGCCGGCGTGCGGCGCGTCCTGACGAAGCCCGTGACGCTCGCACATCTGCGCGCCGCGCTCGCGCAGCACGACGGCGGCATGCCGTGGCTTAGGCGGCCTGCCGAGCGCGCGACGGCGCTGCGTGACGAGTAAGCGGTTGTCGAGCGATCGACCGCCGTGAATGCGGCGAATGCCGCAAACGCAGCAAACGCAGCAAACGCAGCAAACGCAGCAAACGCAGCAAACGCAGCAAACGCAGCAAACGCAGCAAACGCAGCAAATGCGGCAAACGCAGCAAACGCAGCAAACGCAGCAAATGCGGCAAATGCGGCAAATGCGGCAAATGCGGCAAATGCGGCAAATGCGGCAAACGCGCGAAGCGCTTTGTCGCGGCCCGAAATGAAACAGGCAGGATGCCGGCGGACGCCGCACGGCACATTTCACATCAACCTGGGAGGGGAACGCCGTGCGTCACGCATGGAAGATATTCGCACTGCTGCTCGAGTTCGCCGCGCTTTCCGAGAAGGGCCGCCGGGAATTCCTGACGCTGATGAACGAGTTTCTACTGATGTCGCCGGCGCAGAAACGACGCGCGATCAACGAATGGAAGAGCAGGACGGATGGCGACTCGCCCGATCTGCCGGGCGATTCGGGCCGGCCGTAGCGCGTCCTCCTGCGGGCTGCGCGCCGTGACCTTGCCGCCGCGTCGCGCGCAACGGACCGACGTGCGTTCGACCCGGACGGAAGCGCTTCGGGAATTATCTTAAAATCGAGTCACTTTTTATCCGGCGAGCCGATCACGGCCAATCGTCGACGCGATGGTGCGAGCATGCTTGCCGTCGCGGCGGGAAACCGGATGCATGACTGCAAGCCTCGGGATACAAGAACATGGACGAATTCTTTGTGCGCGTGATGGTGGCCGACGATCATCCGGCATCCGCGCTCGGCATGTCGCAGGCGCTTCAGGGCAACAGCACGATCCGGCTCGTCGGCACCGTATCGAATTCGACGGATCTGGTCGCCGCGCTCGATGCACAGCAGAGCGACGTGCTGGTGCTGGATTACGTGATGCCGGGCGGCAAGTACGGCGACGGCCTCGGGCTGCTGTCGTTCCTGCAGCGCCGCTTTCCCGCGCTGCATATCGTGACGATCACGATGATCGACAATCCGAGCGTGCTGTATGCGATTCACCGGCAGGGCGTGAGCTGCATCCTCAGCAAGTCCGACGCGATCTCGCACCTGATCGGCGCCGTGCATGCGGCCTATGTCGGCGCGAACTACATGTCGCCGCACGTCAAGCAGCTGCTGCAGGACATCGATACGACGCCGATCGCCCGTGCGCTGACGACGCGCGAGATCGAGGTCGTGCGGTTGTTCTGCGCCGGCTACACGGTCGGCGAGATCGCCGCGCAGCTCCATCGCAGCAAGCAGACCATCAGCTCGCAGAAGTCGAGTGCGATGAAGAAGCTCGGCATCGTCCGCGATGCCGACCTGATTCGCTATGCCGACGAGGGGAAGCTCCCCGACGCGTCGGCGTCGCCCGCGCCGGGCACACCGGGCGCACCCGAATAGCGTGGCCGGCCGGTCGCGCCGGCCATGCGCGGCACGCCCGCCATCCTCATCACCCGAACGCATGCCAGACAAACTCAAACGGCACGCCGCGATGGGCGGCAAACCCTTCGACCCCGGCCGCGTCCGGCGCCAGCAACAGGCGCTGCTGTACGGCGGCGGCGCCGCGATTACCGCATTCATCCTGTTGTGCGCACTGCTCGTGATGCGGCTCGACGTCCAGGATTATCTGGCGCGATCGCGTTCGGCGTTCCTCGGGCGCAAGGCCGAACTCCAGGCCGAGCTGCAGGTGACGAAGGTCCTGCTGAACCGCTACGTCGACAACATGGAGCTGCTGTGGAGGCGCGGCGATTACGCGTCGCCCGACGTGCTCGCGCGCTTCGCGGCCGACGGCGGCAAGCTGGTGTACCGCGGGCGCGGCGGGCAGCCGACGTTCGTCGCGCTCGCGAACGTGACGCGGGCCCATCCGGCCGAGAGTTATGCCGCGTATCTGGCGATCATATTGCGGCAGGCCGAAGTGACGATCCTGCCGACCGCGCAAACCGTGCATTCGGGCTTGAGCGGCTACGTGATCGGGCTGGATGGCGAGTTTCTCGGCGTGGTGGGTCGCGAACTCGCCCAGCGCGCGCTCGCGCTGCCGCCCGGCGTCGATCTCGCGACGTTGCGGCATGAGTTGATGCCGCGCGAGGACAGCGCGCTGCCGCAGGCGCGCACGGGCGACAGCGGCACGCTCGTGGACGCACGCTTCGATCCGCTGCTCGGGCGTACGGTGCTGCGCGTCGCGCAGCCGTTTCGCGACGCGGCCGGCCGGCCGGTCGGCTGGTTCATGTTCAACGCCCGTCCACAGACGGAGGATTTGCTCGCGTCGCACGAGATCGACCGCAGCTACGCGCTCGTCGATCGGGACGGCGACGTCCTTGGCGGCCAGTCGTCCGATCGCAAGATGATCGCGTACGCGCTCGAAGAGGCAAACCATCCGCACGGCGAGCGCGCGGCCGCGCGCCGCATCGGCGGCCGCTTCGTGATCGGCGACGCGCTGCCCGACACCGATCTGGTGCTGGTGACGACGTTCTCGTGGCGCAGCGTACTGGCGGCAGTCGCCGCATCCGCGAGCCTGACGGTCGGCGGCGCGTTGCTGGCGATTACCGTGCTGTGGTTCGCGATCGTCACGTTCGACCGGCGCGCGCTGCGCGTCGCGAACCGGCGCGCGATCCGCCTGATCGAGAGCGAGGCGCTCAACCGGACGCTGATCCGCACGGCGCCGGCCGGGCTCGTGCTGCTGTCGCTGGCCGACGGCGAAGCGATCGTGCGCAACGACGCGATGCTCGCGTACGACCGGGAGGGGGCGGGCGAGCCGCTCGGCAAGCGCCTGTGGCGCGCGTACCGCGACGGCGCACGCGACGGCGGCGCCCGCGCGCTCGTCACGCACGAGCTGCCCGTCGAGCGCCGCGGGCGCGATACCGTGTACCTGGACGCGCACATCGTGCGCACCAAGTATCGCGGGATCGACGTGCTGCTGTGCACGTTGCTCGACATCACGGCCCGCAAGCAGGCGGAGGCGTCGCTGAGCGAAGCGCGCGAAGCCGCCGAGCAGGCGAACCGCGCGAAATCGACGTTTCTCGCGACGATGAGCCACGAGATCCGCACGCCGCTCAACGCGATCATCGGCAATCTGGAGCTGATGGAGCGCGGGGCGATGCCGACGCCGCTGCGGCGCCGGCTGGCGACGATCATGTCGTCGTCCGATGCGCTGCTGCGCGTGATCAACGACGTGCTCGACCTGTCGAAGGCCGAGTCGAACCAGATGGCGCTCGAGCATATTCCGTTCGATCTGCGCGGCGTGCTGCGCGACGTCGCCGCGATTTTCAGGCCGCTTGCCGAAGCGAAGCGCCTGACGCTCGCGTGCCGGCTGGCGCCCGAGCTCGCCGACGGCTACGTCGGCGATCCGGTGCGGCTGCAGCAGCTCGTGGCGAATCTCGTCAGCAACGCGATCAAGTTCACGACGCACGGCGACGTGACGATCGAGGCGCGCATCGCGCCGGCCGGCGCGGGCGGGCGCGCGGTCGAGATTGCCGTGAGCGATACGGGCGTCGGCATTCCCGAGGGCAGCATGGCGACGCTGTTCGACGTGTATATCCAGGCCGACGCGTCGATCTATCGGCGCTTCGGCGGCACGGGGCTCGGATTGCCGCTGTGCCAGCGCATCGCGAAGCTGATGGGCGGTGAGCTGAGCGTCGCCAGCCGGCTCGGCGAAGGCACGACCTTCGTCGCCGCGCTGCCGTTGCCTGCGGCGCCGGCCGGCTGGTGCGCGGCGCTGCCGGCGCCGGTCGCGGGTCACGGAGACGACGGTGGCGACGGTCGCGACGGTCGCGACGATGGCGACGATGGCGACGATGGCGACGCGCCGCCGCCGCACGAAGACGGCGAGCCGCTGCGCGTGCTGGTCGCCGAGGATCATCCGGCGAGTCGCGCGCTGTTGCAGGATCAGTTCGACGTGCTCGGTCACGACGCGACGATCGTGACGAACGGTGCCGAAGCGATGCGTGCGTACTTCGCCCATCCGTTCGACATCGTGCTGACCGATCTGGGCATGCCCGAACTCGACGGCTTCGCGCTGGCGAGGCTGCTTCACGAGCAGGGTTCGACGGTGCCGGTGATCGCGATGACCGCGCATGCGACTGACGACGATTACCGTCGGTGCGTCGCGGCCGGCGTGGCGGAGGTCGTGCTCAAGCCGCTGTCGATTCAGGCGCTTGATGCAGTGCTGCGCCGGCAGGCGGCGCGCCATCTTGCGGCCGTCACCGTCGCCGACGAGGCAGGCGGTCCGACCCACGTGTCGATCGAGATTCGCAACACCCTGAACGACGCAACCCTGAAGTCGCTGGCGGCGATCGGCGATGCGCTCGCGACCGGCGATCTCGAGCGGGTCAAGGGCGAACTGCATTCGATGCGCGGCGGTTTTGCACTGGTAGGCGACGTCGCAGCCAGCGACGCATGTGCCCGGATGGAGCGCGCGGCGAACGACGGCGATATCGGTGCGGTCGAGCGCTGCTGGTCCGGGTTCCGGCAAGAGATCGACGCTGCGCTCGAACGTCTGTTGCCCGACAGCGGGGAGCGGAGCGCTTAGGGTTGCGGCGCGCGCCCGCCGCGCGCGCCGGTTCGTCATCCGTTGCGAAAGATCTCCGCATACGCACTCAACGCCGGCACGCCGCCGAGATGCGCATACAGCACCTTCGACCCCGGCTCGAATTCGCCGAGGCGCACCTTGTCGATCATCCCGTGCATCGATTTTCCTTCGTAGACGGGATCGGTCAGCATGCCTTCCAGTCGCGCGCACAGACGAATCGCGTCGAGCGTGCCGTCGCTCGGCAAACCGTATTCGGGCCCGCCGTAACGCGTGTCGAGCACGACGTCCCGTTCGCCGATGTCGCGCCCCAGGCCGACCAGTTCGGCCGTATGCCGTGCGATGCGCGTGATCTGTTCGCGCGTCTGCTCCGGCTTCGCCGACGCATCGATGCCGATCACGCGATCCGCGCGCCCGTCGGCCGCGAAGCCGACGACCATCCCCGCCTGCGTGCTGCCCGTGACCGAGCAGACCACGACGTAATCGAACTTGAATCCGAGCTGCGCTTCCTGCTCGCGCACTTCTTCCGCGAAGCCGACGAAGCCGAGCCCGCCGAGCGGATGCTCGGAACAGCCGGCCGGAATCGGATACGGCTTGCCGCCCGCCTGCCGCACGCTCTCCATCGCTTCTTCCCAGCTGCGGCGAATGCCGATGTCGAAACCGTCGGCGACGAGCCGCACGTCGGCGCCCATCATCCGGGACAGCTGGATGTTGCCGACGCGGTCGTACACGGGATCCTCGTAGTTCACCCAATGTTCCTGCACGAGCACGCATTTCATCCCGAGATGCGCGGCGACGGCCGCGACCTGGCGCGTCTGGTTCGACTGCACGCCGCCGATCGACACGAGCGTGTCGGCGCCTTGCGCGAGCGCGTCGGGCACGAGGTATTCGAGCTTGCGCGTCTTGTTGCCGCCGAACGCGAGGCCGCTGTTGCAGTCCTCGCGCTTCGCGTACAGCTCGACCTTGCCGCCGAGATGCGCGCTCAGGCGCTTGAGCGGCTGGATCGGCGTCGCGCCGAACGTGAGCGGATAACGGGGGAAACGTTGCAGGTTCATCGACAGTCTCCGAAAGACGGTGGGCAGGAAATCGGATCGGTCGCGTGCGGACGGTGCGCCGTGTCCCGATGCAAAGATGATAGGCAGGACGCCGGGAAATGAGCTTGCGAAATAAATGGCGAACGCCTACGTTATCGATGTAGAAAAGCATAAGCAGATAATTTTGGTTCGCAGAATTCATCGGAGGCGCAATGAAATTAGATCGCAGCAGCGCCGCCCCCGCCGATGCCGCGCCGACGCTCGATCGCATCGACCGCGCGATCCTGCGGCAGCTGCAGCAGGACGCGTCGATCTCGAACGTGAGCCTCGCTGCGAAGGTGAAGCTGAGCGCGCCGGCATGCCTGCGGCGCGTCGAGCGGCTGAAGGAAATGGGGTTGATCCGCGGCATCGTCGCGCTGCTCGATCCGAAGCCGCTCGGTGCCGGGATGCTGGTCGTGATCGGCTTCGTGCTCGATCGTTCGACGCCGGAGGCGTTCGCCGAATTCGAGAAGGCTGCGCAGAAGGTATCGGGATGCGTCGAGTGCCACGTGGTGACCGGCGAATTCGACTACTTCATGCTGGTCCGCACGCGCGACAACGAGAGCTTCAACCGTTTGCATGCCGAACAGTTGCTGTACCTGCCCGGCGTGCGGCAGGTGCGCTCGTTCATGGTGCTCAAGGAGATTCTGTCGACGCATGCACTGCCGGTTTAGTGCGGAGCGCCGTCGATTGCTCCTGGTTACGGATATGCCGTTTGGTCGATTGAAAATTCCCGATTGAGTGTATACAATGAGAATTCCAATTAACCCATTTGGGAGTTTCCATGGCAGCAACCACACCGGCGGCCCGTCAGCCGGCCAAGCGGGCTGCCGCGCCTCAGGCGAGTAGCTCGAACGGCCTGGGCGCCGCCAAGGGCGATTTCGATACCTTTGCCCGGATGGCGCCGATGTCGCAGCGGCGCGCGATTGCGGAGGGTTTCGATGCGGTCATCATCGAGCGCGTCGCGCGCGAGTTGCTCGGCGTGCCGGTTCAGACCCTCTTGAGCGCGCTGAGCCTGCCCAGTTCGACCATTCTGCGGAAAATTGCCAAACACGACCGATTGTCGCAAGGCGAATCCGATCGCGTTGCGCGCGTGCTCTATGTACGGGGTCTCGCCACCGAACTGTTTGAGGACGGCGAACGCGCAGCGGCGTGGATGAACCGGGCGAACGCGGAGCTCGACGGTTTGAAGCCGCTCGAAGTGCTCGACGTACAGCCCGGCTACGACCGGGTGCGCGACATTCTGAACCGCGCCCAGTTCGGGGTCGGCGCGTGAGGTTGTATCGTCTCGCGAAAGAACGAAAGGGGCACTACCTGGCCGACGACCTGAGCGGGAACGGCGCGGCGATCGCAGGCGGCCGCTGGAATCCTCGCGGCATGCGGGTGCTGTATACCTGCTGCCATGCGTCGACGTCGTTGCTCGAGGCGCTCGTCCATATGTCCGGGTTGCTTCCGGCAGGCGGATTTTATTTGGTGACGCTGGAGGTGCCCGACACCGTGCATGACCACGCGTACCAGCCGGACCTGCCGGACGACTGGGCAGTACTGTCGCAGGACCCGGAGTCGACCGCCCGAATCGGGCAGGCCTGGCTCGAAGCGGGCGAGCAGTTGGCGATGCGCGTACCGTCCGTCGTCTGCCCGACCGACTTCAACTTGCTGCTGAACCCGCTGCATGCGGATTTTGCTTCAAGTGTGAAAGTGATCGGCAAGGAAGCGTTCGCGCTGGATCCTCGCCTGTTCGGCTAGCCGGCCGTATTGTTTCGGTCGACGAATTGTTGTCGGCTGCCGCTCGATCGCGTCGCCCGATCAGCGCTGCCATGGCGCGACGCCCGGATACGAGGTCTTGCCGAGACGCTCCCGCGCGTCGCGCACGATAGTCGCATCGAGTTCCCCGTCATCAGCCAGCGCCTTCAGCGCGGCGAGCACGATGCTCGCGCGATCGACTTCGAAGAACGCGCGCAGTGCGTCGCGCGTGTCGCTGCGGCCGAACCCGTCGGTGCCGAGCGTCACGTAGCGGCGCGGCACGTACGCGCGGATCAGTTCGGGCACCGCACGCACGTAATCGGTCGCGGCGATTACCGGGCCCTGCGTTCCTTCAAGCATCCGCGTGACATACGACGATGCCGATCCGTCGCCGAGCCGAGACAGCCGTTCGGCTTCCATCCCGTCGCGCTGCAACTCGCTGAAACTCGTGACGCTCCAGACGGCCGCATCGATCCCCCAGTCGTCCTGCAGCATCCGCTGCGCGGCGAGCACCTCGCCGAGAATCGCGCCCGCGCCGAACAGCTGCACGCGCGCGGTCGCGTTCACTGCGGCCGGCAGCCGATGCATGCCCTTCAGGATGCCTTCGCGTCGGGCGGCCGGATCGTCGTCGGGCATCGACGGCTGCGCATAGTTCTCGTTCATCACGGTCACGTAATAGAACACGTCGCGCTGCTGTTCGACCATCTCGCGCATGCCGGCATCGACGATCGTCGCGACTTCGTACGCGAACGCCGGGTCGTAAGCGCGGCAGTTCGGAATCGTCGACGCCGTGAGATGGCTGCTGCCGTCCTGATGCTGCAACCCTTCGCCGCCGAGCGTCGTGCGCCCGGACGTCGCGCCGACGAGGAAGCCGCGCGAGCGCTGGTCGGCGGCGGCCCAGATCAGGTCGCCGATCCGCTGGAAGCCGAACATCGAGTAGTAGATGTAGAACGGCAGCATCGGCAGGTCGTGCACGCTGTACGCGGTCGCGGCGGCGATCCACGACGACACCGCGCCGGCTTCCGAAATCCCTTCTTCGAGAATCTGGCCGCGCGTGTCCTCGCGGTAGTAGAGCATCGAGCCGAGATCCTCCGGTTCGTAGCGCTGTCCGAGCGGCGAGTAGATGCCGACCTGCCGGAACAGGCTCGCCATGCCAAACGTGCGCGCCTCGTCGGCGACGATCGGCACCACGCGCGGACCGATGTCGCGATCCTTGATCAACGCGGCGAGCATGCGCACGAGCGCCATCGTCGTCGACATCTCGCGGCCGGCCGCCTCCAGCGCGAACGCACCCCAGGCCGGCATCGAAGGGACGGTCAGCCCCTTCGATGCCGCCATCCGCCTTCTGGGCAGATAGCCTCCCAGGGCAGCCCGGCGGGCATGCAGGTAACGCATTTCCGGGCTGTCTTCCGCTGGTTTGTAAAACTTCAACTGCTCGACGTCGTGGTCCGACAGCGGCAACCGGAAACGGTCGCGGAACGCCTTCAGGTCGTCGACGTCGAGCTTCTTCTGCTGGTGAGTGGTCATCCGCCCCTGGCCGGCCGTGCCCATTCCATAACCCTTCATCGTCTTCGCGAGGATCACGGTTGGCTGGCCGCGATGGGCGAGCGCGCGCGCATACGCGGCGTGCAGCTTGCGCGCGTCGTGGCCGCCGCGGCGCAGGCGGTCGATTTCCGCATCGGTGAGCTGGGCGGCCAGCGCTTCGAGCGCCGGGTCGCCGCTGAAGAAGCGCGCGCGGTTGTACGCGCCGTCGTTCGCGGAGAAGGTCTGGAACTGGCCGTCGACGGTGTCGGCGAACGCGCGCGCGAGGGCGCCCGCGTGATCGCGCGCGAACAGCGGATCCCAGTCGGAGCCCCACAGCACCTTGATCGTGTTCCAGCCGGCGCCGGCGAACAGCGCTTCGAGCTCGTCGATCACGCGGCCGTTGCCGCGCACCGGGCCGTCGAGCCGCTGCAGGTTGCAGTTGATCACGAACACGAGGTTGTCGAGCCCTTCGCGCGCGGCGAGCGACAGCGCGCCGAGCGATTCGGGCTCGTCCATCTCGCCGTCGCCGAAGAAGCCCCACACGGTGCGGCCGGCGGTGTTCGCGAGCCCGCGATGCTGCAGGTAGCGCATGAAGCGCGCCTGGTAGATCGCGTTGATCGGGCCGATGCCCATCGAGCCGGTCGGGAACTGCCAGAAATCCGGCATCAGCCACGGATGCGGATACGAACACAGCCCGGGCCCGGCGATTTCACGACGGTAGTGCTTCAGGTGATCTTCGGTGAGGAAGCCTTCGAGATACGCACGCGCATACACGCCCGGCGACGAATGCGGCTGGAAGTACACGAGGTCGCCGCCCGGGCCGCTTTCATCGCCTGCGTCGGCCGGCGCCGCACGGAAGAAATGGTTGAAGCCGACTTCGAACAGGTCCGACGCCGACGCGTAGCTCGCGATGTGGCCGCCGAGTTCGCCGTATGCCCGGTTCGCGCGCACGACCATCGCGAGCGCGTTCCAGCGCAGCGCGGCGGACAGCCGTTCCTCGAGCTCGGCGTCGCCCGGATACGGCGGCTGTTCGTGCGCGGCGATCGTGTTCAGGTACGGCGTGACGGGGCCGCGCGGCGCCGCGAGCCCGCGGGTGTGCGCATGCGCGGCGAGCCGGCCGAGCAGGTACTGCGCGCGTTCCTTGCCGACGTGCGCGACGACGGCGTCGAGCGCTTCCAGCCATTCGGCGGTTTCTTCCGGGTCGGCGTCGGCGTGAGCCGCGCCCGCGCGCCGTGTGGCGTCGATTCCGTTCGACAGGTCCGTCATCGCAGGTCTCCCGCGCGCCGGCTCGGAGCGGCGCGCAATCAGTGGCAATCGGTCGGATCATGCTACCCGCCGATCCGCAAAATATGCGTCTGATTTCATTGGGATTTCGCTCACGGATAGTGTAAATATTCTGGATGTAGCCACTCTTCCGGAATATTTCGACCATGAGCGCAAACCCGCGTCGGCTCGACCGCATCGACATCGGCATCCTGAACCAGTTGCAGCAGAACGCGCGCATCACGAACGCGGAGCTCGCGCGCGCGGTGAACCTGTCCGCCACGCCGTGCTTCAACCGCGTGCGCGCGCTGGAGAAGCTCGGGTTGTTCCGCCAGCAGGTCACGTTGCTCGATCCCGAGCCGCTCGGGCTGCGGATCAACGTGTTCATCCAGGTCAGCCTCGAGAAGCAGGTCGAGGATGCGCTGCAGCGTTTCGAGGAGGCGATCTCGCAGCGGCCCGAGGTGATGGAGTGTTACCTGATGTCGGGCGACGCCGACTATCTGTTGCGCGTCGTGATGCCCGACATGCGCACGCTCGAGCGCTTCATCATCGAGCGGCTGACGACGATTCCCGGCGTGTCGAACATCCGGTCGAGCTTCGCGCTGAAGCAGGTGCGCTACAAGACCGCGCTGCCGCTGCCGGCGGCCGGGCTGACGCTCGTCGATCCGGACGAGTCGGCGTCCGACTGGGGCTGAGCGCGGGGCGCCGGCGCCCCGTCCGGTTTCAGGTTTCAGACGAAACGGCGACAACGCGCCGACGATTGCCCGACGCCGTCGAAAGGGGCGGACTGCCGCAGGTCCGGTCGCTGCGCGTCGCCGCGCGGGGCGCCCGCGTCTTCACGACGCCGCGCGGCACGATCGCGTATGCTCGTTCGGTCAGCGGCGAAGGCGGCTGCCGGAGCCGATTCAATCGTGTGACGACCGATCAACGAGCGAGGGCATGATGGCTAGACAGACGATGGCGGAATACCTGGCGAAGACGCTGGCGGCAGCGGGCGTCGAGCGCATCTGGGGCGTGACGGGCGACAGCCTGAACGGCTTGTCGTTCAGCCTGGGCCAGATCGGCTCGATCCGCTGGATGCATACGCGGCACGAGGAAAGCGCGGCGTTCGCCGCGGGCGCGGATGCCGCGTCGACCGGACGGCTCGCGGTGTGCGCCGGCAGCTGCGGCCCCGGCAACCTGCACCTGATCAACGGCCTCTACGACTGCCACCGCAATCACCAGCCGGTGCTCGCGATCGCCGCGCACATTCCGTCGACCGAGATCGGCCTCGGCTACTTCCAGGAAACCCATCCGCAGGACCTGTTCCGCGAATGCAGCCATTTCGCGGAACTTGTGACGAACGCGTCGCAGTTCCCGCGCGTGCTCGCGCGCGCGATGCGCACCGCGATCGAGGAACGCGGCGTCGCGGTGATCGTGCTGCCGGGCGACATCGCGCTCGGCGACGGCCCGGAGGAAGCGCCCGCGTGGAGCGAATCGGCGCCGCCGTCGATCCTGCCGGCGGACGCCGATCTCGACCGGCTCGCGGCGCTGCTCAATGGGTCGGACGCGGTCACGCTGCTGTGCGGCAGCGGCACGCAGGGCGCGCACGACGAAGTGGTCGCGCTGGCCGACACGCTCGGCGCGCCGGTCGTGCATGCGCTGCGCGGCAAGCCGTTCGTCGAATGGGACAACCCGTTCGACGTCGGGATGACGGGGCTGATCGGCTTCAGCTCCGGCTATCACGCGATGGAATCGTGCGACACGCTGCTGATGCTCGGCACGGACTTCCCGTACCGGCCGTTCTATCCGACGAATGCGAAGGTCGCGCAGATCGACTGGAAGGGCTCGCAGCTCGGCCATCGCGCGCCGCTCGCGCTCGGGCTCGTCGGCACCGTGAAGGAAACGATCGCCGCGCTGCTGCCGCGCCTCACGCGCAAGACGCAGCGGCGCTTCCTCGAGAACGCATTGAAGCATTACGCGGCCGCGCGCAAGGGCCTCGACGATCTCGCGGTGGCCGAGCCGCCGGGCCGCGCGATCCATCCGCAATACCTGACGAAGATCGTCGACGAAGTCGCGGCCGACGACGCGATCTTCACGGCCGACGTCGGCACGCCGACGCTGTGGGCCGCGCGCTACCTGACGATGAACGGCAAGCGCCAGCTGCATGGTTCGTTCAATCACGGCTCGATGGCGAACGCGATGCCGCAGGCGCTCGGCGCGCAGGGCGCGCACCCTGGGCGGCAGGTCGTGTCGCTGTCGGGCGACGGCGGGCTGTCGATGCTGCTCGGCGATCTGCTGACCGCGCGCCAGCTCGACCTGCCGATCAAGATCGTCGTCTACAACAACAGCCTGCTCGGCTTCGTGTCGATGGAGCTGAAGGCGGCCGGCTATCTCGACACGAACGTCGACCTGAGCCCGACCGACTTCGCGGCGATCGCGAAGGGCGCGGGGATCTTCAGCGTGCGCGTCGAGCATTCGGAGAACGTCGAGCACGCGCTGCGCACCGCATTCGCGCACGACGGGCCGGCGGTCGTCGACGTCGTGACGTCGAAGTACGAGCTGGCGATGCCGCCGAAGATCGAGTTCGCGCATGCGAAGGGCTTCAGCCTGTTCATGCTGCGCGCGATCCTCAGCGGGCGCGGCGACGAGATCGTTGAGCTGGCGCGGACCAATCTGCGGTGAGGCGGCGGGGCGGCGCGAACCGTCGAGCGGCGAACCGTCGGCGCTCGAGACGGCCCTGCGGCAGGTCACGATCGTCGGCGCGCGGTATCCCGCGCAGCTTCGGCGGCGCGTCGACCGCCGAGCGGGAAGCCGTCGATTGCACGGCCGGCAGTGGTGGCGCAATCAGGGACAATCTTCACGTCGCCTTAAGTTTGCATTTCCTAGAATCGATGGAGCGCCGCGCGTGCGTGGCGGACGGATTTGTTCAGGAGGATGCACGTGAAAGAGCCCCGTGGCGTCGTAGCCCTGTTACAGGCAGTCATTGGCACGCCGAAGCTGATGGCGCAACCGCGCAAGGTTGGCCGATGATCTGGCCGAATGCGTTGCGTGTCTCGGCACTGTTCGTGCGCGAGTGGGTCGGCCGCCCGGCCGCGGTGGGCGCGTTGTGCCCGAGTTCGCGGCATCTGGCGCGCGAGATGGCCGATGCGGTGCCGGACGGCGACGGGCTCGTCGTCGAGCTCGGCGGCGGCACCGGTGCGATCACCGCCGCGTTGCTCGAACGCGGCGTCGCGCCGGGGCGCCTCGTCGTGGTCGAGCGGGCGCCGGCGTTCGTGCAGCACCTGCGGCGGCGCTTTCCCGGGATTTCGATCGTATCGGGCGACGCGCGGCAGCTCGAGCGGCTGCTGCCGCCCGATGCGCGTGTCGACGCGATCGTGTCCTGCCTGCCGCTGCGCACGTTGCCGCGCGAGGACGTGACGGCGATCGTCGGGCAGTGCGAGCGTGTGCTGTCGGTCGACGGCGTGATGATCCAGTTCACCTACGACCTGCGCGTGCCTGAGCGTCACCCGCTGCGCGATCCGGCATTCGTTGCCGATGCCAGCCGGATCGTGTGGGCAAATATTCCGCCCGCGCGCATCGTCACGATGCGCAGGGCCGCCATCGGACAGGTGGCGTGATGCCCGCATCCTGACACGCTTCCTTTCATCGACCCTGCGGAGGCCGTCGGTCGCGGCTCATGTTGCGGCGTCCGGCACGCGCGCCGCAGGCCGCGATGCGACCCGCCTGATGAAGCGGTCGAGCGGCGTCGCGTAGCCGCTTCATCACGCACGATCTCGACGACGCATCGCGGATCGGCGACCGGATCGCGATCCTGCGCGACGGCACGCCGGACGACATCCTGTCGCGTCCGGCGGACGATGATGTGCGGCGGTTCGTCGAGAAGCAGAGGAGTGCGAACCGATCTGGCGGGAGCGGCCAGTGAAGCACGGGGGCGTTTCGCCTGTGTTTTGAGCGGCAGCCTGCCGGTACCCGCACGCGGTTGCACCGCAGGCAGCCCGTGGGTCACGTGCGGCGCACCTCGGGGGGATTTGCGTCGCCATTCCACGGCGCTTGCCGTCAGGAATCCTCGTTCCGGCCGATAACCGGACTCGCGCGCGCCGGCGCTTGCCGCGGACAGGATCCGAGGAAAAAGCGCCGAATCATAGTCGAAACATTTCTAAATGGCACTCCATGCGGGATTTTGATGCCTCATCGGAATGAATTCGGCGGGCGTCCTTGCCGGGCCTGCGTTTGCGATTGGGATTGGATATCCGGTGCTACGGGCATACCCGTATGGGCCGGCCGCGGCCGTTCAAAAGTGAAACATTCCGCGCTTGCAGGGACCTTCTTCGGAAGATCGGACAAGCGTTTGAATACATAGAGAAATCCATCCGCGGGTCGAGGGTGTCCCGGCCCCGTGCCGATCGACACGTTTCAGACCTGAAACATAAATCGCATGCCGGAATCGGGCGAGGCGGGTTATGTCGCGCAAAGCATCCAACCGGCTCCCTGTCGTCAGGCAGCTGGCGGGATTGGCATCGCCGATGCGTGTTGTCCTCCGGATTGGTGCAGTTGGCCAAGCCGTTCCTCGTTACTTCAGGAGGATTTCATGCGCAAAACTCTATTGGCGTCTGCTGCGCTTCTCGCCTTGGGATGCAGCGGCTACGCAATGGCGAATCCATGCAGCAGCGATACCAGTTCGACATGCAGTCAGAAAGCCGATGACGGATCGAACACTCTCAGCAACGCAGTCAGCTCAACCCAGACCAGCTCCACCGGGTCCAATGCGAATGAAGTTTCGCCTGGCGCGAGTGTCTACCAGGATTCGTACAACAGCACCAAGATCGTCGCGATCAGCAAACTCGACGGGTACGTGAGCAATGTCCAGGTCTGGGGCATCGGCAACAACGCGACCAACTCGGGCAGCGCGGCCGGCGGAAGCGGCGGCAAGGGCGGCAACGGGTATGGCTACGGCGGCATCGGCGGTAATGGCGGAAGCGGCGGTGCAGGCGGCGCCGGCGGCAAAGGCGGCAGCGCGCATAACGGCAGCGCCACGGCGGGCAACGCCAGCAATGGCAGCGCGACGGCCGGCACCGGCAACGGCGGCGGCGGCGGAGCCGGCGGCTCACCTGACGCCAGCGGCGGGGGCGGCGGCAATGCCACTGCGAGCGGCGGCTCCGGCTCCGGCACGGGCGGCGGCGCGATCGCGGCCTCGGTCGGTGTAGGCGGTTCCGGCAAGGGCAGCGGCACAGGCTGGGGCGGCGGCACCGGCACAGCCAATCCCGGCTCCGCGTGGGCCAGGAATCATGGCAGCGGAAGCGCGTCGGCATCGGCCGGCAGCGGCACCGGCACCGGCACGGGTACCGGCACCGGCTCGGGCAGTGGCTCAGGCGGCGCAGGGTCGGCGGGTACGTCGACCGCTTCGGGCGGATCGGGCGCAGGCATCGGCGGCGCGGGTGCGGCCGCGGGCGGCACCGGCGGCGCGGCGGCGGCCACGGCGGGCAACGGCGGTGCCGGCGGCGCGGGCACGGGTGGCGGCGCGACGAACGGCGGCGCGACGACGACGGCCAGCAACGGCGGCGCAACCGCGGGTAGCGGCGCGGTGGGCGCGATGGGCGGCGCGGGCGGCGCAGGCGGCACCGGCAACGGCGGCGTCGGTAACGGCGCGGTCGGCGGCGCGGGTGGCGCAGGCGGAGCCAATGCGGTCAACGCGGGGACGTTCAACATGTCCAACGCGATGGCGAGCGTCGGCCAGACCGCCGCGGGCATCATGGTCGCCAACCAGAACAGCGGCATGGCGTCGTTCGTTCAGCAGGCTGTGACCGTGCAGGCGAACCTGTCCGTAGGACGTTAGCCGGCCGGCCGGTCCTGGCGAGCCGGATGCATTGACGCGGGCGCAGGCGAGCCCGCGACTTGCATTCCATCGCCGATGGACAGGACCGCCGGCGAGGGCGGGATGGCCGAACGGCCGTCTCGCTCTCGTTGGCGCAGGCCGGGCTGATTTCCGTCGATCGACGGTCACGCGGATTCGGCTCCCGGTGCGCCGGTTTCGGGCCGGCTCGCGCAGGGACCAAGGAGACAGCCATGCGAATCCGAACGGCACTTTTGCTGGTGATATTGCCTGCGGCGCTGCTGCCGGGCCTGACGGCCCATGCCACGGCTGACGGGTCGCGAACCGTTGCGGCGGAGGCCTCCGCCGATGTTGCGCCGGCAGCGGCACCTTCCCTACCCGCCGCGCGCGCGGATCACGCCGATCCGGCCGCGGCCGTCGCGCCCGCTGCGGCAGCCATACCCGCTGCGACCGACACCGCGACCGCTCAAGCGGGCAGCTTCGGTGTCGCGATGACGCCTGACCAGCTCGACGAGCATCGGGGCGGCGATGCGCTGATCGGCCAAAACTATCTGACCGGCGCGGTGACCGACAACGTGGCGAACCGCGTGTCGACCGGCTCGAATTCGATCGCCGACGGCTCGTTCGCCAATGCGAGCGGCCTGCCCACGGTCATCCAGAATACCGGCGCCAACGTGCTGATTCAGAACGCGACGGTGCTCAACGTGCGCTTCGGGAACTGAGCGATGAGACCGGTTGCCGCAGCATGCATCGCGGCGCTCGCTTACGCGCTGTCCGTCCCGATTGCATGGGCGGACGAGATGACGGTCGTCGATCCGGCGGGCGCAGGCTATGCGATGCACGTCACGAGTCTCAAGGAGGCCCGCTTCAAGCGCACCGTCAAGCAGCAATTCGATTTCAGTTGCGGGTCGGCTGCCGTCGCGACGCTGCTGACTTATCAGTACAACTATCCGATGACCGAGCAGACCGCCTTCGCCCAGATGTGGGAGAACGGCAATCAGGAGAAGATTCGCCAGCAGGGCTTCTCGCTGCTCGACATCCGGCGGTTTCTCGACGCGCACGGCTTTGTCGCGGACGGGTTCGAGCTGCCGTTGCAGACGCTCGCCAGGACGCACACGCCGGCGATCGTGTTGATCACCGAGCACGGCTATCACCATTTCGTGGTCGTGAAGGGGCTGCGTGACGGGCGTGTGCTCGTCGGCGATCCGGCCACCGGCACGCGCCCGATGTCGCTGGCGAGCTTCGAGCAGAAGTGGGAAGACCATGTGATTTTCGTGATTCACAACCGGCCCGAGCTGGCGGTGTTCAACGACCCGCGTGACTGGCGCGTCGCGCCCAGCGCGCCGCTCTACACCGGTATCGCGCGCGACGGCCTGTACAACGTCGTGATGCCGAAGCACGGCCCGAACGACTTTTGAGGACCGTCATGAGATCCCAGACCAGGAACATCGCCGGCATCGCCGTGATGGTGTGCGGCGGGGTGACGTCCGTCAGTGCGGCGGCGATGCAGGACGACGCGCTGGCCGCGACCGACGTGCCGGTCGCGCAGACGAGCGGCGTCGTCGAGGCATCCGCCGCGAACGCGGGCGCGGATGCGGCGCCTGCGGAGTCGCGGGCCGGCGAGGTGCCGATCCTGCGTGCCGCGCCGCTCGCGATGGCGGAGTGCGCGGCAGGGCCGCCGGCCGTGGAGCCGGGCGGCGCGCAGGAACGGAACTGGCCGGCAGCCGGCGCGATCGCGCTCAGCGACGCGCGCCTCGATGCGATGCGCGGCGGCTTCGATATGCCGAGCGGTCTGAAGGTTTCGTTCGGCGTGTCGCGTGTCGCGTTCGTGAACGGCAATCTGGTCACGACGACCAGCTTCAACATCCCGGACATCAGTCATATCACCGCGCAACAGGCGCAGGCGCTGGCGGCCGCGAACGCGGGCGCGCTGATCCAGGTCGGCGCCGGCAACGCCGCGCAGCCCGCCGCGCTGCCGGCGCTGACCGGCGCGGTAATCCAGAACACGTTGAACAACCAGCAAATCCAGGCGGTGACGACGATCAACACGACCGTCAACACACTGTCGACGTTCAAGAACCTGAACGTGATGTCGACGCTGAACAATGCGTTGATCGGCGTATTGCCGGGGCGATGAAGGCTCGGTGAGCGACCGATGAATGGCAGACGAGCGCGCACTGGCGCGCCGGGGCCCGCGTGCGGCGCGCGGCCCGCCGCACGCGCACGCGGGCGATCAGAATGCGATCGGCACGCGCAGCGTCATGACCACGTCCGGCGTGTCGCGTGTGAGGCCGGCGCCGATCGAGAGATTCAGCGTGGTCTTCGGCGACAACCGGTACGAGTAACCGAGGAGCAGTGAGCCGAGGATCACGCGCACCGAACTGGGCACCGTCTGGCCGTTCTGTTTCGGCGGCAGTACGATGCTCTGGTCGTAGCCGAGGCTCACCGACGCTTTCTCGTTCAGCGCGAGGCCCATGCCGATATTGAAACCCCAGATGTCGCCGGGCTGCACCTTGCCGATGAAGTCCTTCTGTCCATCGCGAATCGTGAGGCTGAGATTGTCGCGGCTGAAGCTGTGCAGATAGCTCAGGTTGCCGAAGAACACCACCGGGTCGGACGGAAAGAGCCACGTGAGGCCAGGCTGGATCGCGTAGAAGCCGGAGCCCGTCGGCTGCTCGAGCGGCAGGCCGGTGCCGGTGGCATTGCCGACGCAGCGCGTGACGCAGTCGGTGACGACGTCGAACGGGCTCTTGCCGGTGGCGCTCTTGAAGCGCAGCCAGCCGATGTAATAGAACTTGTCGGGGCCGCCGGTATTGAACTGGTAGCGCAGCGTCATTTCGACGTCGCCGAGGCCTTTGCCGTGGCTGTTGAACGCGTTGTCCTGGGCGGTACCGGTGAAGATCTCGCGGCTGATCGTGTCGTTCGTCGAGTACACATAGGGGACGCGGACTTCGACTTCCATCCGGTTGGTGATCCCGTAGCGCACCGCGACCGCGCCCGTCAGCGTGGTCGTCTTGACTTCCCGCACGTCGACCAGGCCGATCAGCAGCGCCGGGATGATCGTGTAGCCGACGAGTGCGACGCGGTTCGACGACGAATAGCTGAACTGGAACGACGGTTCGACGACGAACTTGTTCTTCGGCGTCAGCACGCCGGGCTGATCGAAGATCGGCGCGACAGGCGGCGGTGCGGTTTCCGCCACCGGTGCCTGGCCGACCGGCCGGCTCGGCGGCGCGGCGGACCCGGCCGAAGATTGCACGTTGCCGGGGGCGTTGCCGGCCGCGCCGGGCGCGCTGCCCGGGGAACCGGTATCGGCCTGCGTCGCCGCGTCGCCGGAGCCGCCGGCATCGCCGGTGCCCGCGCCACGCCGGGCCGCGAGTTCGCGGTTGTCCAGCGCCCGGCTCAGGCGCGAGAGATTGGCTTCCTCGTCGGCCAGTTTGCGCTTGAGTGCACTCAGTTCCTGCAGATGGCGATCGACTTCGTGGCGCAGCGCGGAAATGTTCTCCTGCGTCGACTGGGCGTCCAGCGACTGCGCTTGCGCCTGGGCCTGAAAGAGCAGCACGCTTGCATAGCTGATGGCATGGATGCAGCGAAATGGCATGCGCTTCACGGTGCGTCTCCACGATCGGGCCTGCGGTTCCCCGGTGCACACCGACGGCTGGCCGGCGCGCGTGTTGCCCCGGATCGCCTCGCGTCACATCGCACGCGAGCCAGAGGATGTTTCTCCGGCGGCAACGACATGCGTGACCGAACGCAATGAAACGTCGGCAGCGAGGCCGCGCGCCGACACTCGATTGTCAATGTGCACGACGTCATGTCCCGCCGGCCGAACGACGCGGGGGCAGACCTCACGAGGCTAGTGCAGGCGGGCATCGAAAACCAACCAGACAAACCCTTGCCCGCGTACGGTGGACGACGGACGTCACGGTTCTCCCTGTTTCACCGGGGTTTGCGTCAAAACCGAATGCACGTTTCGAGCCCGTGCGCGCAGGCTGCGCGGCTGATTCATGGCAGTGTTTTCCCGTGTGCCGGCGGGCGTTATTCCGACCAGGCGATGCAGGGGGCCGACCGTCGTTGCCGGAGAGGCGATCGCGCGGAAGTCGCGCGTTCCCTTCCATCCGTGGGGCGCGTCGGTTGCGCGGGAAACGATTCGACGCGAGCGCGATCGTGCCGCGGCTCGTCGGCCGGCACGGGTTGAACGCGATCAGGTATCGGGAATACGGCTCGGGCTTGATGGCCGCGCGATACGTCGCGCTCGTCGTGCGGCATGGGAATGCCCGACGTCGAGGTGGCACGCAGCGTACCGGCTCGTGGGCGATTGTCCTGTCAGCGTTGACCGGGCACACGCACGACCTGCGCCGAATCACGTTGCCTCGCGTCGTCGCGGCGCGAAACAAAAAACCCGCCGGCAGGCTGGCGCTTGCGGGCGGGCGAAGACACCTCGGGCCGAGCGGCGCGGGTGTCGCGTGAAGAACGGAGAACCGGGTTGCGTCAGAACTTGTGGCGCAGCGCGAGACGCACGGCCACCTGGTTCGACGTCGACGACGGCGCGTCGGTGCCGGGGATGAACGCGTTGTCGAGAATCGAGTTCGTCTTGTCGCCGGCGATGTGCTGGTACGCGGCCTGCACGTACACGTCGGTGCGCTTCGACAGGTTGTAGTCGGCCATCAGTCCGACCGAGTGGATCTTCGGCTTCGCGTCGCCGGTCGATGCGTCGTACTTCTCGAGCGACAACACGTACTGCGCGCCGACCATGAACGCCGGCGTGATCTGGTACGAACCGTTCACCTCGAAGTTCTGGTACTTGATCGCGCTGACGGTCGCACCCGGTGCGATGATCGCGCCCGGCGTGCCGAGGTAGCCGTTGCCGGTCGGGTTCTTGTAGTTCGAGTTCGTGTATGCGAAGCCGACCGTCGCGGGTCCGAACGTGTAGTTGATGCCCGCGCCGAACACGCGCATGCGCTCGGCGATGTAGCTCGCGTCGTTCGCGGTGATCGCGCCGGCCGAGCCGTCGCCCGGACGGTTCGCCTGCAGGTAGGCGGCGCCGATCAGCAGGCCGTTGTTCTGGTATTGCGCGCCGAAGCTGTACGCGCGGTTGTCCGAGAAGTTCGTGCTGTTGCTGAAGCTGTATGCACCGCCGAACTGGAAGCCGCCGAAGTTCGGGCTCGCGTACTTCACCGTGTTGTCGAGGCGGAACGAGTTGTCGGTGTTGTCGTTGTCGAACGGGTGCGCGAGCAGGTAGCCGCCCCAGTTGCCGTTGGCCGTGGTCGGCGCGAGATAGTCGACGACGGAGTCGTACTGGCGGCCGAACGTCAGCGTGCCGTACTGCGTCTGGCTCAGGCCGACGTATGCCTGGCGGCCGAACATGCGGCCGCCCTGGTTGAGCCGGCCGGTGTTCACGTCGAAGCCGTTCTCGAGCTGGAAGATCGCCTTCATGCCGCCGCCGAGATCCTCGCTGCCCTTCAGGCCCCAGCGGCTGCCTTGCGCGTAGCCGCTCGCCATCTCGTAGACGTGGCCGGTGCCGACGTTGTTCGTGTAGTTCAGGCCTTCGTCGATCACGCCGTACAGCGTGACGCTGCTTTGCGCGAACGCGGGGGCTGCGAAGGTTGCCGTTACGGCGAGCGCCGTCAGGGTCTTTTTCATTGAGAGATCTCCGGGATATCCAGCTTCTTGTATCGGTTGTCGTGAGCGCGTCCGGCGAGGCGCGCCCCGTCATCCGGGGCGACCCGGCGCAGCGCGCGCGGCGCCGGAAACGCGCGATGCGCGGCGGCGCGGCGACCGGCTGGGTCGGGTCGTGTCTCCTCCGATGACACCGCGCATTCTTCCCAAGCCGAAACGGATTCGAAAGCGAGTAATTTCGATGGATGGGATCGGGTTCGCCAATGGGGCGCGGCGGGTCGTTTCGACGGTCGAAACGGTGTGCGCGGCGCCGCGCTTCAATGTGGGTCGAGCGGTGCCCGAACAAGGCTCGACGCAGCCCGTTCCGGGCCGTGCGCGGGCCCGGTGAATCGGCTGAGGGGCCCGTCCGGCGGGCCTCGCGAGGCACCCGACGATCGATTGGCGCTGCCGATTGCAATGATCGGAATTACTCGTTTCCCTAAACATATTGGTGGCTCGACCATGCAGCCTGACCGGACGTGGCTGGCTTCGCGATTTGCCGGTCGCCGCGCATGCCGCGACGCACAAACAACAGATTCGATTTGGAGACGACCCACCATGCAGATTCGACGACTGAAAACGGTCCTTCTCGCCGCCGCGGCGATCCTGTCCGCGCCCGCGGCCCATGCGGCCGGCGGCGCGTGCGCCGACGGCAAGACGGTCCATTTCGCGGGCATCACGTGGGAGAGCGGATCGTTTGCGACCGAAGTGCTGCGGCAGATCATGGAGAAGGGCTACGGCTGCAAGACGGACGTCGTGCCGGGCAGCACGGCCGCTACCGAAACGGCGCTCGCGCGCAACGACCTGCAGATCTGGGCCGAGCAGTGGACGGGCCGCAGCGAGATCACCGCGAAGGCCGTTTCGTCGGGCGCCGTGAAGCTGATCGGCGACACGCTGCCGGGCGGCACGACCGAAGGCTGGTTCGTGCCCGACTACGTGGTGAAGGGCGATCCGGCGCGCAACATCAAGCCGGTCGCGCCCGGGCTCGTATCGGTCGACGATCTGCCGAAGTTCAAGCAGGTGTTCGCCGACGAGGAGGAACCGGACAAGGGCCGCTTCCTGAACTGCCCGACGGGCTGGGACTGCGAGCGCGTGAACACGCGCCTGCTGAAGGTGCTCAAGCTCGACCAGTCGTACACGAACTTCCACCCGGGCACCGGTGCGGCGCTCGACGCGGCGATCGCGTCCGCGTACCAGCGCGGCGCGCCGATCGTGTTCTATTACTGGGGCCCGGCCGCGCTGATGGCGAAATACAAGTTCACGGCGCTGAAGATGCCGGCCTATAACGAAGCATGCTGGAAGACGTTGCGCGACGAGAGCAGCACGCACCAGTGCGCGTCGTCGTACATGGTGTCGCGGCTGACGGTCGGCGTGTCGAAGCCGTTCGCCGATGCGAATCCCGATCTCGTCGGCGTATTCGGCAAGGTGCGTTTCCCGATGGACTTCCTGAACCAGACGATCCTCGAGATGACGACGAAGAAGATCGACGGCGCGGCGATGGCCACGCAGTTCCTGAAGACCCGCCAGGACATGTGGAAGCAGTGGGTGCCGGCCGACGTCGCGCAGAAGATCGCCGGCAGCCTGAAGGGCGCGTAACCTGCGCGCGGCGACGGGCCCGCACCCGCCGCCGCCGTCACGCGCCTTCGCGGCGCGACGGAGAATCAACATGAACGGCTTCTTTCTGCACCTGTCGATCGCCGACTGGGTGAACAGCGCGCTCGAGACGTTCGTCGCGCAATACGGCGACAGCTTCCATCACTTCAGCGCGCTCGTGTTGCGCTACCTGCTCGTGCCGCTCGAAGGCGCGCTGCGCGTCGCGCCGCCGTGGCTCGTGCTGCTGGTCGTCGGCGCGATCGCGTGGAACGCGACGCGCCGCATCGGCCTCGGCGCGCTCTTCATGCTGCTGCTCTACGCGATCGGCTGCTTCGGCCTGTGGGACAAGCTGATGCAGACGCTCGCGCTGATGCTCGTCGCGACGGTGCTGTCGGTTGCGATCGGCGTGCCGGCCGGCATCCTCGCGTCGCGCAGCGCATGGCTGCGCCGGATGCTGCTGCCCGTGCTCGACGTGATGCAGACGCTGCCGAGCTTCGTGTACCTGATCCCGGTGCTGATGCTGTTCGGCCTCGGCAAGGTGCCCGCGATCCTCGCGACGATCATCTACGCGCTGCCGCCGCTGATCCGCCTGACCGATCTCGGCATCCGCCAGGTCGATCCGGACGTGACGGAAGCCGCGCGTGCGTTCGGCACGACGCGCTGGCAATTGCTCGTCAACGTGCAGTTGCCGCTCGCGCGGCCGAGCATCATGGCCGGCATCAACCAGACGACGATGATGGCGCTGTCGATGGTCGTGATCGCGTCGATGATCGGCTCGCGCGGGCTCGGCGAGGACGTGCTCGCGGGCATCCAGACGCTCGACGTCGGCAAGGGCACGCAGGCCGGCCTCGCGATCGTGATCCTCGCGATCGTGATCGACCGGATCAGCCAGGGCTTCGGCCAGGAGCGGCGCGCGCGCCGCCGGCTCGCACAGCAGCGCCGACAGAAGGGCGCGTCGCGCGTGCCGTACCGGCTGCCGCGCAAGGCGGAGTCGGCGGGCGTCGATTCGAATCAGGCGACGCAATCGTCGCGCGCATAGGAACGGAGGCAGACATGGCGACCATCGACGTCAAACACGTGTACAAGCTGTTCGGGCCGCAGGCCGCGCATGCGCGCGTGCTCGACCTGCTGCGCTCGGGCAAGCGCAAGGCCGACGTGCTGGCCGAAACGGGCTGCAACGTCGGGCTCAACGACGTGAGCCTCGGCATCGAGTCGGGCGAGATCTTCGTGATCATGGGGCTGTCGGGTTCCGGGAAATCGACGCTCGTGCGGCACTTCAACCGGCTGATCGAGCCGACGGCCGGCGAGATCGTGATCGACGGCAGCGACGTGATCAAGCTCGACGCGCACGGGCTGCGCGAGCTGCGCCGTTTCAAGGTCAGCATGGTGTTCCAGAACTTCGGGCTGCTGCCGCACCAGACCGTGCTCGACAACGCCGCGTATGCGCTGCGCACGCGCGGCGAGAAGCGCCACGACGCGGCCGAGGCCGCGCGCAACTGGCTGACGAAGGTCGGGCTCGACGGCTACGGCGATCATTATCCGGACGAGTTGTCGGGCGGGATGCGGCAGCGTGTCGGGCTGGCGCGCGCGCTGGCGGCCGATACCGACGTGCTGCTGATGGACGAGGCGTTCTCCGCGCTCGATCCGCTGATCCGCACCGAGATGCAGGATCAACTGCTCGAACTGCAGGCGACGCTGTCGAAGACGATCGTGTTCATCACGCACGATCTCGACGAGGCGCTGCGCATCGGCGACCGGATCGCGATCCTGCGTGATGGCACGCTCGTGCAGGTCGGCACGCCGGACGACATCCTGTCGCGTCCGGCGGACGATTATGTGCGGCGGTTCGTCGAGAAGCGCACGAGCGTGAACTGACGCGTCGTGCCCGGTCAGGCCGCGCGGTGCGCGGCCGTCGTCAGCACGATCTTGCCGACGTGCACACCGGAGTCGATCAGCGCGTGCGCGCCGCGCGCGTCGTCGAGCGGGAAGGTGCGGAACACCTGCGGCCTGACCGTGCCGGCTGCGACGTGCGGCCACAGGTGCCGTTCGAGTTCGGCGATGAGCGCGCCCTTCTCCTCCGGCGTGCGCGAGCGCAACGTCGAACCGATGTGCGTGAGGCGCTTGGTCATCATCGGCCACACGTCGAGTTCCTTCGCCGGCCCGTTCAGCGCGCTGACCTGCAGGATCCGCCCGTTCATCGCCGCGGCCCGGTAATTGCGCGCGACGTAGTCGCCCGCGATGATGTCGAGGATCACGTCCACGCCCTTGCCGGCGGTGATCCTGTCGACTTCGGCGACGAAATCTTCTTCCCGGTAATGCACCGCGTGATCCGCGCCAAGCTGCAGGCTCGCGGCGCGATGCGCTTCCGAGCCGACGGTCGTGATGACGGTCGACGCGCCCATCGCCTTCGCGATCATCGTCGCGGTGGTGCCGATGCCCGACGCGCCGCCGTGGATCAGCACCGATTCGCCCGCCTGCAGCCGCCCGCGCTGGATCAGGTTCAGCCAGACCGTCAGGAACGTTTCCGGCAGCGCCGCGGCTTCGATCATGTCGAGTCCGGGCGGCAGCTTCATCGTCGTGAGGTGATGGGCGACCGCGTATTCCGCATAACCACCGCCCGTCACCAGCGCGCTGACCCGGTCGCCCGGCGCGAAGCCGTGCACGGCTGCGCCGGTCGCGACGACTTCGCCCGCGATTTCCAGGCCCGGGATGTCGGATGCGCCGGGCGGCGGGTTGTAGAGTCCCTTGCGTTGCAGCACGTCCGGGCCGTTCACGCCGGCGGCGTGAACCCGGATCAGCACTTCGTCTGCCTTCGGCTGCGGCGCGGGGCGACGTGCGGTTGCAAGGACTTCGGGGCCGCCGGGGCGGGTGATTTCGACTGCCGCCATGTCGGCGGGAACGGGGGAGAGCGTATCGGACATGTTTGCCTCGAAAAGACTGGTGAGTGGTCGGTGAAAAAAGTATAGGCTTGGGTCTTGATGAATTCGCGCAGCGATTTTCACAACCACAGATGCAAATTTGCATCACACCGGGAGAAGGCGCTTGAACTGGGACGACGCACGGATCTTTCTTGCGATCCACCGCGAACGCAGCCTGCGCGGCGCCGCGCGGGCGGTCGGGCTCGACCAGGCGACGGTCGGCAGGCGGCTCGCGGCGCTCGAGCGCGCGCTCGGCGCGACGCTGTTCCTGCGCACGTCGGCCGGGTACGTGCCGACCGCGGTGGGCGAGGTCGCGCTGCGCAACGTGGAGAAGATGGAGCAATCGGCGATCGACCTGGTGCGGCAGACCCAGGGCGTCGACCGGCGTCTTGCCGGCGACGTGCGCGTGACGACGACCGATACGATCGGGCTCGAATTCGTGATGCGCGCGATGCGCGACCTGCACGACGAGCATCCGGACGTGCGCGTGCTGCTCAACACGTCGACGCAGGTGGAGAACCTGGCCAAGCGCGAGGCGGACATCGCGATCCGTACGATCAAGCCCGACAATCCCGATCTGCTCACGCGCCGGCTCGCCGCGTGGCCGACGGGGTTGTACGCGTCGGAGGAATACCTGGAGCGGCATGGCGAACCGGTGCCCGGCACCGGCTTCGAAGGGCATGACCTCGTGTGCTTCCTGCCGCACCTGAATGCACGCGGCCCGCTCACGGTGGTCGGCGAGCCGGTGCGCGCGGGGCGGATCGTGTCGGGGCTGAATTCGAATCTGATGTTGCGCGCGGCGGCGCGCGCCGGGCTCGGGCTCGCCGAGCTCCCGGTGCCGATCGCGGAGCGCGACGCGCTGGTGCGCGTGTGGCCGGCGCGTACGTCCGCGCGTCCTTACGAAGTCTGGATGGTGACGCACAAGGACTTGCGGCATACCGCGCGGATGAGCGCGATGATCGATCACATCGTGCGGGTGTTTGGCGATGCGGGAGCGCCGGGCAGTGCGAGCGACTGAGGCGGGGCGGCGACCCGTTCGCGATCCCCGGGGGCGATGCTACGTGCCGGCCGCGTTTGACTTGACGACCGATATGTCGATCAGCCGCACGCCATACGGGCCGACCAGCTCCTCGACGCGGACGACACCCGGCGCACTTTCGTCAGGCAGATCCAGATCGCGGTTGCACACCGAAATCGGCGCGCCGAGGGCGGCGTCCATGAAGGTCGCCTGGTGCCTGCACCCCTTCGGACCGGACGCATCGAGTGCGAAACCGGTCTCGAATGACCGCGGCGAATGCGCGGTCATTCTGACCAGCGCCGTGAGTGTGAAGTTGCCGAACATCATGCCCAGGCCGCCGAACATCAGAACGCAGAGCAAGAACTCCTTGATACTGCACGCTGTTCGAAGGTCCGACGTGACGACGATTGCAAGCAGCACGAAGGCGAGCGTGAATCCGGCGACGACCGCCGAGGAACCGGGCCAGTCGGCGGGATAGCAGCGCTCCGTCGCAAACAGGCCGACGAACATGATGATGAGCGGCGCGAGAATCAGCGAGAGAAACGTGATCGCGTGCCATCGCTTCATTTCCTTTTTGTGTGTCGGCATTGATTCGGTAACCTGTCGCGCGAGGAGAGTGATCTCGCGAAGTATGAACGACTTTCGACGGGATCACCGCGCTCGCTCAATGCGCGACGGGTTCCCGCTCGTTCGTCGGCACGCCGTTCGTCTCGCCACGCCCCGCATCCGCCAGAACCAGATCCGCGCCTTTCTCCGCGACCATCATCGTCGGCGCGTTGATGTTGCCCGACGTGATGTTCGGGAACACCGATGCATCGACGATCCGCAGCGCCTGCAGCCCGTGCACGCGCAACGACGCATCGACCACCGACGTCGCGGCGTCCGGCCCCATCGCGCACGAGCCGCACAGGTGGTAGATCGAACCCGACTGCTCGCGGAAATACTGCAGCATCGCTTCGTCGGAATCGACCTGCGGCCCCGGCGAGATTTCCTCGACGGTCATCGACTTCAGCGCCGGCGCGCGCATCAGCGCACGAATCATCTTGCTGCCCTGCACGGCTTCGTCGAGATCCTTCTGCGTGGTCAGCGCATTGATGTGGATCTTGGCGGTATCTTCCGCGCGGTTCGATGCGATCTCGATCGTGCCGCGGCTCGTCGGCCGGCACGGGTTGAACGCGATCAGGAATCCGGAGTAAGGCTCGGGCTTGATGCTCGCGCGGTCGCTCTTGGGGATCCGGTACGACAGCGGGTTGAAGTAAAGCTGAATGTTCGGCTCCTGCACATCGGCCGTGCCGCGGAAGAAGCCGCCCGCCTGGTTCACGCTCATCGCGAGCGGGCCGCGCTTCATCAGCAGATAGCGCAGGCCGATCTTCATCTTGCCGAGCAGGGTGCCCATCTCGTCGTTCAGCGTTGGCCGGTTCGCCTTGAAGTAGAAGCTCACGCACAGGTGGT
The DNA here is from genome assembly GCF_905339955.1 of Burkholderia sp. BCC1996. Classification (NCBI taxonomy): domain Bacteria; kingdom Pseudomonadati; phylum Pseudomonadota; class Betaproteobacteria; order Burkholderiales; family Burkholderiaceae; genus Burkholderia; species Burkholderia sp. BCC1996. Next base: position 64,039 of record NZ_CAJPHM010000014.1, on the reverse strand, counting down.
CCTGCAGGTTGCGGCCGACGGCCGGCAGCGCGTGCACGAGCGGCACGCGCCAGCGCGCGAGCAGCGCCGGATCGCCGACGCCCGACAGTTGCAGCAGCTTCGGCGTATCGACTGCACCGGCCGCGAGGATCACCTCGCGCGCGGCGACGAGCGTTTCGTCGCCGTGTCCGCCCGCGACGACCACGCCGGTCGCGCGCGTGCCGTCGAACGTCACGCGCCGCACGAGCACGCCCGAGCGGAGCGTGAGGTTCGCGCGGCCCAGCGCGGGACGAAGGTACGCGAAGCTGCTGGAGCAGCGTTCGCCGTGCTTCGTGTTCAGGTCGTAGATGCCCGCGCCCTCGAACTGCGCGCCGTTGAAATCGTCGGTGCGCGGCAGGTTCAGTTCGCCGCAGCCCTTCAGGAACTCATGGACGATCGGATGCACGTCGGCCTTCATCGACGTGATGTGGATCGGCCCCGTCGCGCCGTGATGCTGCGGATCGGTCGCGCCTGCCGCGTGGGTTTCGAGCTTGCGGAAGTACGGCAGCACGTCGTCGTACGCCCAGCCCGGATTGCCGGCGGCCGCCCAGTCATCGTAGTCGCTGCGCTGGCCGCGCACGTAGACCATCGCGTTGATCGAGCCCGAGCCGCCGACCACCTTGCCGCGCGGGCAGTAAAGCTTGCGATCGGCGAGTTGCGCCTCGGGCTCGCTGTAGTACATCCAGTTGTAGCGGCGGTTGTAGTAGGTCTTCGTGAAGCCGACGGGCACCTTGAACCAGAACGACCCGTCGCGCTCACCCGCTTCGAGCAGCAGCACCGAGTGCCGGCCCGATTCGCTCAGGCGGTTCGCGAGGATGCAGCCGGCCGAGCCCGCGCCGACGATGATGTAGTCGTAGCTCATGTCTGTCCTTTGCGCTCAGCCCTTCGCGGGGGCGAGATCCTTCACGTCGACGGGGTGTTCGCCCATCTGCAGGTGCAGCCGTTCGCCGGTGTACGGCGTGTGGCGCCTCACGACGTCCATGTCGAGTTCGATGCCGAGGCCCGGTTCGTTCGACGGGACGATGTAGCCGTCTTCCCAGCGGATCGGCGTCTTCACGACTTCGGTGTGGAAACCGCCCCACGTCATGATGCTTTCCTGTATCAGGAAGTTCGGTGTGCAGGTCGCGAGCTGGATGCTCGCGGCCGCGCCCACCGGCCCGTTGTACAGGTGCGGTGCGATCTGCGCGTAGTGCACTTCGGCGAGCGTCGCGATCTTCTTCGCTTCGAGCAGGCCGCCCACACGCGCGACGTTCAACTGCAGGATCGATGCGCCGCCCGCCTGCAGCAGCTTGTGGAATTCGTACTTGGTGGTCAGGCGCTCGCCGGTCGCGATCGGAATCGACGTGTGCTTCGCGACTTGCGCGATCGCCTCTTCCTGGCCGGGGGGAACCGGCTCCTCGAACCACAGCGGGTCGTATTTCTCGAGCCGCTTCGCGAGCCGGATCGCCGACGACGGCACCATCTGCCCGTGCGTGCCGAACAGCAGGTCGGCCTTGCTGCCGACGGCTTCGCGCACCTTGCGGCAGAACGTCTCGCAGCGGTCGAGCACTTCGAGCGACAGCTGGTGGCCCGAGTAGGCCGTGTACGGACCGGCCGGATCGAACTTGACGGCCGTGAAGCCGAGCTTCACGTTCTCGGCCGCGCATTCGGCCGCGAGGTCGGGATCGTCGTAGTCGTATTCGCCTTTCGCGTTCTTCGGGTACAGGTACGTGTACGAGCGCAGCCGCTCGTGGATCTTCCCGCCGAGCAGTTCGTACACGGGCTTGCCGGCGGCCTTGCCGATGATGTCCCAGCACGCCATTTCAAGGCCGCTGACGACGCCCATCATCGTGAGATCCGGTCGCTGCGTGAAGCCGCTCGAATAGGCCTGGCGGAACAGCCGTTCGACGTGATGCGGGTCGCGGTTCAGCAGGTGGCGTTCGAACACGTCGTCGATGATCGGCGCCATCGCCTTCGGGCCGAACGTCGCCGAGTAGATCTCGCCGACGCCTTCGATGCCGTCGTCGGTCTTCAGCTTCACGAAGATCCAGTACATCCCGCCGATATGCGGCGGCGGCACGGCGACGATATGGGTTTCGAGCGAAACGATCTTCATGCGGACTCCTGGATACGGTGAATGCGGTTGAGGCGGTATTTGAGGAACGCGGCGGCGCCCGCGCCGCAGAGCGCGATCGCAGCGATGTAGCCGAAATAGAGCTGGTAGCCGTGCGCGCCCGGCCAGGTCTGCGTCACGTAGCCGTTGATCAGCGGCACGAACACGTCGGGCGAATAGCCGAGCACCGAGATCAGGCCGATCGCGAGTCCGGCGCAATGGGTCGGCACCTTGCAGTCGTCGAGCAGCGACCAGTAGAGGCCGCGGATCGCATAGGTGAGGATGCCGATGAACAGCACGAGCACGACGAGCATCGCCTGCGGGCTGTGCGCGGGCGCGGCGATCAGCCCGACGAGCGACAGCGCGGCGAGCACCAGCGCCCAGAACAGCACCGACACCTTCGACACGCGGTCGCCGAGGAAGCCGCCGCCGATGCCGCCGACGGGGCGCATCCACAGCTTGAGCGTCGTGATGAAGCCGGCCGCCGTCGCGCTGAGCCCGAAATTGCCTTCATGCAGGTAGGCCGAGAAACTGTAGGTCGCCCAGAACACCTGGTAGCCGCAGAACACGATCGCGGCGACGAGCCACAGCTCGGGGATCGCCGCGAGCGTCTTCAGGTCGGTCAGCACGCTGCCTTTTCGGCGTTCCGTCACGGCCTTGCGACCGCCGGCGCCCACCGGATCCTTCACCAGCGCGAGCAGCACGCCGAGCGCGATGCAGAAGAACGCGTACAGATGCACGACGAGCGTGAAGCCGGCTGCATCGGTGCCGCCACGCGCTTGCGTCACGTAGGCGAACAGCGTGATCGCGATCGTCGCGAGCAGCGCCTCGACGAGCCCGCGGCCGCCGTCGAGCAGCCCGAAGAAACGGCCCTGTTCGTCGGGGCCCGCGATCATGTTCACGCGCTTGATCACGGCGGCCCAGAACGTGAGGCCGGTGGTCAGCCCCCAGCCGCCGAAGATCAGCACGAGCGTGTGGAACGACGGCCCGGTTGCGTAGACGAGCCCGAGCGCGCCTGTCGCGAGCAGCGAGAAGCAGATCAGCCAGCGCGGCGACAGGCGGTCGGCCAGCCAGCCGCTCGGCAGGTAGCTGACGAGGAAGATCGTGCCGAGCGACGAATACAGGTAACCGAGCTGCACGTCGTCGATATGGAAAAACTGCAGCATCGTCGGCTGGTACACCTGCCGCAGATACAGCATCGGGTAGATCGCGCCCGCGGCAATCACGAGCAGCAGCAGTTGCAGGTAGCGTTGCGCACGGGAATGCTGCGACGCGTGAGCGTCGTCGTGCAGCGCGAGCGACGCGGCGGGCGTCGACGGTTGGGTCGGCATGATGTCTTCCTCCATCAGGCGTCCTTGAGGCGGACGCGTGCAGGTTTTTTATGTTCTGGTGGGTCAGGGCGGCGCGCGGCGGGGTGTCGTCGCGCGCGCCGGAAACGGTGCTTGGGTGCGGCGGTGTCAGTACTTCATGACGACGAGGCGCGTCTGCGTGAATTCGAGCATCCCGTGCTTGCCGTCGTCGCCGCCGAGGCCCGAGCGCTTCCAGCCGGCGTGGAAGCCCTGGTACGGATCGGCCGGCGTGCGGTTCACGTACAGCTCGCCGGCCTCGATCGCGTTCGCGACGGTCATCGCGGTGCGGTAGCGCTCGGTATAGAGCACCGACGACAGGCCGAACTGGTGGTCGTTCGCCTGCGCGATCGCTTCGTCGATCGTCGTGTAGCGCAGCACGGGCATGATCGGGCCGAAGGTTTCCTCCTGCACGATCTCCATGTCCTGCCGCACGCCGGTGAGCAGCGTGGCCGGGTAGAAGAAGCCGGGGCCGTCGGGAATCGCGCCACCGGTTTCGAGCGTCGCACCCGCCGCGATCGCACGTTCGACCATCCCGTGGATGTGCGCGCGCGCCGATGCGCTGACGAGCGGGCCCATCCGCGTGGCGTCCTGCGCACGGTCGCCGATGCGCACGGCGGCCATCTTCTCCTTCAGCAGCGCGACGAAACGGTCGTGCACGCTGTCGTGCACGTACACGCGCTCGATCGCCGTGCAGAGCTGGCCGCAATGGGTCGTCTTCGACGCGACGAGCGCGGCGGCAGCGCGTTCGAGGTCGGCGTCGGGCTCGATGATCGCGGGCGTCTTGCCGCCGAGTTCGAGCGACGGCTTCGCGATGTTCGCCTTGCAGTAATCGAGCACCTTGCGGCCCGCGTTCACGCTGCCGGTCAGCGTGATCATCCCGACTGCCGGGTGCGTGCACAGCGCTTCGGCCGTCGCGTGATCCATCGTCAGGATGTTGACGACGCCCGGCGGGAAGCCCGCTTCGTCGGCCGCCTTCGCGATCTCGAACGCGGACACCGGCGTGTGGTTGCTCGGCCGCACGACCACGGTATTGCCGGAGATCAGCGCGGGCGCGACCTTGCGCAGCAGCGTGTAGACGGGATAGTTGAACGGGATCAGGCATGCGACGACGCCGATCGGCTCGCGCTGCAGGAACAGGTTCTCGTCGGGCGTGTCGCTCGGGATGATCTCGCCCTCGATCCGGCGCGCCCACTCGGCGTGATAGCGCGTGATCTGGCCCGCGTAGACGGCCTCGTTCGACGCGTCCTCGATGCTCTTGCCGGATTCCTGCGCGAGCGCCGCGCCGATCTCCGGAGCGCGCGCGGTCAGCGCGTCGGCTAAGCGGTGCAGGTACACGGCGCGCTCGGCGCTCGGCAGCTTGCGCCACGCCTTTTGCGCGGCGGCCGCGGCGTCGACGGCGGCGAGCGCGTCGGCCGGCGTCGCGGCCGGCACGCGCGCGAAAGGCGCTTCGGTGGCGGGATTGTGGACCACGATGAACGCGTCGCTTTCCGGGGCGACGAAACGGCCGTTCACGTAGTTGCGTTCAGTGCGCATGAAGTGACTCCTCCGATGATTGCGGGCGGATCGCTTCGGGTGGCGACGCGCGCGGTACGGGACAGAGGCCATTCTCTTCATGCGTTTAGCGCACGACAAACGACTTATTTTCGCGTCGAGCATGAGAAAAATGCACGTTACTCGACCGATCGGCCGGAATCGCGCGTCCGGCAAGGCTGCCGTGGTGCGGGCCGCGAGCGGGACGGGCGGAGGCGGGCCCGCATTTTTCGACTGATCCGGATGCGCGCGCGAGCGGGAGCCGGTAAGGTGTCGGCCGCGGTTGACGCTTCGGCGCGGCGCGGGGCGGTCGGCTACGCTTGGCGCACGGATCGTGTGCTAGGCCAGCGGCACTTGCGGCAGCGGCGACGACGGTTCGAGATGGCGCTTCGCGAGCCACACTTCCTGCTGCAGCCAGTCGCGGAACTGGACGATGTGCGGCAGGTTCGTCTGCTCGGGCCGCGTGACGAACCAGTACGACTGGTGGCCGTCGACGTGTACGTTGAGCACCTGCATCAGTTGCCCGGTCGCCAGTTCGCGCGCGACCATGTGGCGATCGGCGATCGTGATCCCGAGGCCGTCGATCGCCGCGCGGATCGCGTGGTCGAGCAGGTCGAATTCGTAGCCGCCGCGCGTGTCGACGTCGGCGATGCCGGCGGCCTTCAGCCAGTGCTGCCAGGTCAGGTAGCGCTGGTCGTCGGTGGCGAGCACGTGCAGCAGCGTGAAGCGGTTCAGGTCGATCGGCGCGCCGTCCTGTCGCAGCCGCGCATACAGCGCGGGCGCGCAGACGGCGATATGCTGCTCCTGCATCAGCAGTGCGTTGTCGAAGCCGTCCCATTCGCCGTCGCCGAAGCGGATCGCGCAGTCGAGCACGCGCGATTCGCCGAGACTGTCGTGGATGCGGGTCGTGAGGCTCAGCTCGAATTCGGGATGCGCGTCGCGCAGCCGGCCGAGCCGCGGCATCAGCCAGCGCGCGGCGAAGGTGGGCGGCACGTTCGCGCGCAGGCGGTTCAGGTGGGTTTTTTCCTGCAGGCTGCGAACGGTCAGCTCGATCTTGTCGAACGATTGCTGCAACGCGCGCAGCAGCACGCGGCCGGCCGCCGTCAGTTCGAGCTGGTGATGGCGCCGCTCGAGCAGGGATTCGCCGAGCTGGCCCTCGAGCTGGCGAACCTGGCGGCTCACCGCGCTCTGCGTCACGTTGAGCAGCTCGGCCGCGCGCGTGAAGCTGCCGGTGCGGCCGGCCATCTCGAAGGCTTTCAGCGCATTCAGCGCCGGCATCTTGCGTCTCACGGGGCGGTGTCGTGTCTGGTGCGGGATGCTTATTGTAGGCGGGCGGCGCGGGCGCGGGGACGATCAATGGATGCGACGGAGGGCGCGGGTCTCCGGGGCTTTTACGGCACGGCGGTTGGCGCGCCTCGTTGCGACCTGCCCGCAGGATGGTCGGCGGCGCCGGCCCGCAACAGCTCGAACGATACGAACGATACGAACGAAAGGGACACACATCATGCGACGCCTGCCATCGTTGATCGCGCTGCGATTTTTCGAGGAGACCGCGCGTCACCTGAGCTTCAACCGTGCGGCGGTTTCGCTGTGCGTGACGCAGGGGGCGGTGAGCCGGCAGATCCGGCTGCTCGAGGAGGCGCTCGGCGCGCGGCTGTTCGAGCGCGATCACAAGGGTGTGCGCCTGACCGATGCCGGCCAGCGGTTGCTGCCGTTCATCGGGCAGGCGTTCGATACGATCGAACGCGGCGTCGACGAAGTCGCCGCCACGCGGCCGGGTGCGAAGCGGCGCCTGACGGTGTCGCTGCCGCCGACCTTCGCGACGCAGTGGTTTTCGCCGCGGCTCGGCACGCTCGCGCAGGCGCTGCCCGACGTCGAGCTGTCGATCCGCACCGAGCCGGCCGACGACTGCCATTGCCACATCCGCTTCGGGCGCGCGGCGCGCGCGGGAATGCAGTCGGAGCTGCTGATGATGGAACGGCATGCGCTCGTCGGCGCGCCGCGTTATCGCGGCGATGCGCTCGACGTGCTGCTCGGCCGACTGCCGTCGCTGCATGTGCTGCACGAAGGCAAGCGCCTGACGCTATGGGCCGACTGGTGCGAGCAGGCCGGCGTGCCGGTGGCGCGGATCGCCGACGGCATCGAGTTTTCCACGCTCGAACAGGCGATCCGCGCGGCGCGCAAGGGCGCGGGGCTCGCGGTGGTCGACCTGAACATGATCGAGGAGGAGATCGCCGAGGGCAGCCTCGTGCGGCTGTCGCCGGTGCAGCCGATCGGACCGTTCGGCTATTGGCTCGATGTCGAGCCGGAAAGTGTCGCGGTCGAGCACGTGGTTGCGTTTGCTGCGTGGTTGAGGGGGCAGGCGGGGCGGAAGGGGTAGGGGCGACTGTAGGACGTGGCTGATCGGAATGTGGGAAAAATCGGATCGGTCCGCGCCAGTCGCGCAGTGCTTTCAACTTTGGTGTCCGTTAAAGATCGTTACCAACGGGAGACCTGTACGCTCGTTGTCGAGCCGAGTCAGACAGCTTTCTCCCGTCGTGGCCGGCTACGCGTCGGGGTCGTGTCCGAAGTGCATGAGTGTCTCCCGGCGTCCGCTGGCTTCGATCTCGGCGATCGATTCGACCGGCAACTGGCACTTGGAGAGATCGATACGCCCGACGTTGAAGACGACGCGTCGCGGCGGGGATGCCTGCATGTCGGCCGACCATGTGTCGTGCCCGACGGCGGACTTGCGCATGACGCGCGCCAGGCTTCGATGGAGTTCGTTTGCGACGAGCGTATCGAGGAATTGCCTGGCTTCGGAGACGAGAGCAAGGCGATGCCGGTTCGCCGGCCGGCCCCGCTTTGCCATGGCGCGCGCGACCCGGAATCCGGCAATCGGCGTGTGCTTTGCGTTCATTCGTAAATCTCCTTTTCGATCAGGTATCTTTGTAGCGCCTGCACGGATGTGCCATGCGGTGCGACGTCGAATGACATCCAGCGATGTGATCCCGCCACACGCCAGAAATCTCGCCCGAATCGCGTGGCATAGAGCGCACGCAGCGTCCGGAGCGATCCGTCGGCAAGACCGACCGGGTGCCCCTGGAAATACTGGAACAACGCCGCTTCATCGCTGCACGTGTCGGGAATGGGCGCGTCGAAACCGAACCGCGGCCATGCGTAGTACCCGAATAGCCGACGCCCGCCCGGTTTGGGCGCCGCCTTCCGGCCCCCCGCCGCGAATGCAATGATTCGAGTGATGCCCAACGTATCAGACGCCCTGACGATGCGCCACAGCATCGCCGCGCCGAGTCCCGCGATTGCGTTGTCGACGAGATCGATTGTCTTGAGTTCGAGTAGGGATGTGTCCGATTCCCGACGCACCGATACACGATTTTCGGATCGGATCCAGGTGGTGTTCGTGACCGAGAGCGTCAACCAGCCTCTGCTGTCGAGATAGGCTTGAATCTCCGATCCCTTAGGCGCTCCGCATAACGAAACGAGCAGTTCATCGGGGACATCGCCGCTCACGCCCAACAACGCGGAAATATCCAGGTCGTTTCGTTCGATCGCCAGCCGATCGTCGAAGTACGTCGTCTCGTACGGCAGGACATGGCTGAGGTCGACAAAGCGGGCGGGCATGGTGGCGGTCGAAAAGCGGAAAACCCCAGCATATCGCCGCGAATCAGCGGCGCCGAGTCCGCCGAACGGCCAATCGCGAGTCGGATCGTCCGCCGTCCCGCCCGCCCTACGACCAGTCGAACGTCAGCAGCGCCACGCGGCTGACCGGTTCGTAAAACAAGAGAATCCAGTCAGGGCCCTCATCGCGTGATATTCCCACCTGGCCACGGCTGGGTTCGCTCGAATCGCGCTCGGCATCACCGCCGCACATCAGCGGCGAGCCGACGCGAAAGCGTCGAGCGTACCGATGGAGGCAGGCACGCCACCCGCCACCCTCGTCAATGCCCCGACGCTTCCTCCAGCGTCAGATGCTTCGTCTCCGGCGCCCACGCGACGGACACGATCATCCCCACCAGCAGCACGCCCGCGAGCGCGAACATCGTCGCGTGAAAGCCGAGCGTCGCGATGCCGGCCGGCAGCAGGAACGTGCCGATCGCCGAACCGAGCCGGCTGCACGCGATCGCGAGGCCCACGCCGCTCGCGCGCACTTCGGTCGGGAAGCACTCGGGCGGGAACACGCCGACGAGGTTGCTGAATGCCGACATCGTCAGCGTGAAGATCGCGAACGCGACGATCATCGCGACGGCCGCCGTCGACGGCAGCACCGCGAGCGCGACGAGCGACGCGCACGTCACCGCGAACGAGCCGATCAGGAAGCCGCGTCGCGACAGCCGGATCGTCAGCCAGATGCCGATCAGCGCGCCCAGCACGAGAAACGCGTTCAGCAGCAGGTCCGCACCGAAGCCTTCGGCGAGGCCGATCGTCTTCAGGATCGTCGGCAGGAACGTGTAGATCGCGAAATACGGAATCACGAGGCACACGAAGAACGCGCAGTTGAAAAGCGTGCGGCGGATCAGGTCACGCCGGAACAGTCGCGCGAAGCCGGCATTCGCCTGCGGTTCGGCCGAACCGTCGAGCATCACGTGCGGCCCGAAATGTTTCGCGACGATGGCGCGCGCTTCCTGCACGCGGCCCTTGCCGAGCAGCCAGCGCGGCGATTCGGGCGTGCCGATCCGCAGCACCAGCACGATCAGCGCGGGCAATGCAGCCGACGCGAGCAGCCAGCGCCATGCGTCGGGCGCGGCGTCGCCGTACGCGAGGCCGAGCACGTTCGCGGCGACATAGCCGATCGTCCAGATCACGCTGAACGAGCCGAGCAGCGCACCGCGATGCTTGCGCGGCGAGAATTCGGCGAGGATCGCGTGGCCGACGGTGAAGTCGCCGCCCATCCCGAAGCCGATCAGCACGCGCAGCACGCACAGTTCGAGCGGCGACGTGACGAAGAACTGCGCGAACGCGGCCGCCGTGATGATCACGAAGCTCGTCAGGAAGATCTTCTGCCGGCCCATCCGGTCGGACAGCCAGCCGAACACGAGGCTGCCTAAGAAGATGCCGATCAGCGCCGAGCTGCCGATCATCCCCATCCAGAACGCGTCGATCGGCATCTGCCTGCCGAGCGCGGCGAGCGCATAACCGATCGTGCCGAGCGTGTAGCCTTCGGTGAAATGCGCACCGAACGTGAGGCCGGCGATCTTCACGTGAAAACGGTTGAGCGGCACGTCGTCGAGCGCGACGGGGCGGTGCGGCGCCTCGGCGCCACGCGACAGCGGCAACGCGCGCGCGGTGCCGGATTGAACGTTGGCCTGGGTCAAGCTGCCTCCTGGATTGTCATGCGCGATGCGGCGGCCTGCGCGGGCACGAATGCCCGCGAGCGCCGTGCAAGGCGCCGCGCGCCCGGGCGGCGCGCGGCGCGGGTCGACCGCGGGGAGCGGTCAGCGGCCGAGGCCGGCCATCAGCGTGTACTTGAGTTCCACGTATTCGTCGAGGCCGTATTTCGAGCCTTCGCGGCCGAGCCCCGATTGCTTGACGCCGCCGAACGGCGCGACTTCGGTCGAGATGATCCCGTCGTTGACGCCGACCATCCCGCTCTCGAGCGCACCCGACACGCGCCACGCGCGGCCGAGATCGCGCGTGTAGAAGTACGCGGACAGCCCGAACGGCGTGTCGTTGGCCGCGGCGACGGCCTCTTCCTCGGTCGTGAAGCGGAAGCAGCCGGCGACGGGACCGAAGGTTTCCTCCTCGGCGATCAGCATGTCGGGCGTCATGCCGGTCAGCACGGTCGGCTCGTAGAACGTGCCGCCGAGCGCGTGGCGCCTGCCGCCGGTGAGCGCGTGCGCGCCCTTCGCGGTTGCATCGGCCACGTGCCGCTCGACCTTGCCGAGCGCTGCCTCGTTGATCAGCGGCCCCTGGTCGACTTCACCGGCGAGCGCGTTGCCGACGCGCAGCGTGCGCACGGCGTCCGCCAGCTTGCGCGTGAACGCGTCGTACACGCCGTCCTGCACGAGAAAGCGGTTCACGCATACGCAGGTCTGGCCCGTGTTGCGGAACTTCGACGCGATCGCGCCCGTGACCGCCGCATCGAGATCGGCATCGTCGAACACGATGAACGGCGCGTTGCCGCCGAGTTCGAGCGACAACTTCTTCAGCGTGTCGGCCGACTGCTTCGCGAGCAGCTTGCCGACCCGCGTCGAGCCCGTGAACGACAGCTTGCGCACGACGGACGAACTCGTCAGCGTCTCGCCGATCGCGACCGCGTCGCCCGACACGACGTTGAACACGCCGGCCGGCACGCCCGCGCGCTCGGCGAGCACCGCGAGCGCGAACGCCGACAGCGGCGTTTCCTCGGACGGCTTCAGCACCATCGTGCAGCCGGCCGCGAGCGCGGGGCCGGCCTTGCGCGTGATCATCGCGAGCGGGAAGTTCCACGGCGTGATCGCCGCGACGACGCCGACCGGCTCGCGCGTGACGACGATCTGCGAATCCGGCTTCGGGCTCGGGATCACGTCGCCGTACATGCGCTTCGCTTCTTCCGCGAACCATTCGAGAAAGCTCGCCGCGTACGCGACTTCGCCGCGCGCTTCCGCGAGCGGCTTGCCTTGCTCGCGCGTCAGCAGCTCGGCGAGCGCATCGCGATGCTCGAGCATCAGCTCGCCCCAGCGCTTCACGCGTGCGCCGCGCTCCTTCGCGGTCAGCGCGCGCCACGCAGGAAACGCGTGCGCGGCCGCGTCGATGGCGCGCTGCGTGTCGTCGGCGCCGCCTTTCGCGACTTTCGCGATCGTCTCGCCGGTCGCGGGGTTCAGCACCGGATAGGTCGCATCGCTCGCGCCATGCGATTCGTGCCATTCGCCGCCGATGTAATGGCCGGTCCTCAGAAATTCGTTCATGTGTGTCGTTCCTTCAGTGCGTCGGAGCCGCAGCCCTTCAGTCCGTTGCGAAGCTGCCCTGCGCCGGACGCGACGCGCGCGCGATGCGCTTGCCGGCCGTGTAGTCGTTGATCAGGTCGCACGGCGTGTAGTTGCGTTCCAGTTCGTGCAGTTCTTCCTCGGTGAGCTGCGTTTCAAGCGCGCCGAGCGCGCCGTCGAACTGCGCGACGGAATCCGCGCCGACCAGCATGCTCGCGACGCCGGGGCGGCTCAGCACCCACGCCTGCGCGATCTGCGCGGGCGGTACGCCGCGGCGCTTCGCGACCTTCGCGACCGATTCCGCGATCGCGAGCGACGCAGCGTCGCCGTACATCTGCGCGGTGAAGAAGTCGGTCTGGTTGCGCGTGGATTGCGGCTCGCAGGTCAGCAGGCCGCGCGCGAGCGGGCTGAACACCGACACGCCGACGCCCTGGTCGATGCAGTACGGCACCATCTCGCGCTCTTCCTCGCGATACGCGAGGTTCAGCTGCAGCTGCATGTTGATCGGCTTGTCCCAGCCGTTTCGTTCGCAGGCCTGCATGATCTTCGCGAACTGCCACGTGTACATCGTCGATACGCCGATATAGCGCGCCTTGCCCGCGCGCACGATGTCGTGCAGCGCGCTCATGGTTTCCTCGACGGGCGTGTTCACGTCGAAGAAGTGCAGCATGAAGATATCGACGTAATCCATCCCGAGCCGCTTCAGCGACCCGTCGATGCCGTCGAGCACGTGCTTGCGCGAATGGCCGCCCGCGTTCGGATAACTGCCCATGTCGTAGCCGACCTTGGTCGTCACGACGAGCTCCTCGCGGCGCGCGTTGCGCTTCAGGATGCGGCCGACCACTTCCTCGCCGACGCCCGTCGAATAGAAGTCCGCGAGATCGATGAAGTTGACGCCGGCGTCGAGCGCGCGGCGCACGATCGGCTCGCTCTGCGCTTCGTCGAAGATCCAGGGCTTCCATTCGGGGGTGCCCATGTTCATCGTGCCGAGACACAGGCGGGACACCTTCAGGCCGGACTGGCCGAGGCGGACGTATTCCATGTTTCCTCCAGGTGCGGCCTTGTGTCGGCCGCTCGTCGTCGTCAGTTTTTCTTCGGGGTGTAGAACGGGTTCGACACGTCGCGTGCGGCGGCGAATACCGCATCGCGATGCGGCAGCCCTTCCATCGCGGCGACGATCGCGTTGCGGCACGCGCGATAGTTGTTCTCGAACACGGCATCGAGATCGTCGGTCTGCGGGTTCACCCAGTTCGCCGACACGACGACCCAGTCGTTTTCCGCTTCGGGCGGCAGCGTGCCGTTCTCGAGCGCTTCGGCCACGGCCTTCGCGATGCCGGCCTGCGACGCGCCCCACGTGGCGTTGCCGTGGAAATCGCTGGCGATCTGCGCCTTGTTGACATACAGCGTGAGCGGCTTGGTCGGCACGCCCGGCTGCGCGATCACGACGAACGGCGCATGGCCGGCCGACGGCGTCGCGAGGGCGGTGGCGAACGCCTGGCCCGCCGGGCCGTTGCGCGGGCCGACCAGCACGTTGATGTGCGCGAGATTGACGCCGGGGCCTTCGAAGCCTTCGCCGATGTAAAGCTGCCTGGGTTGGGATGCGGTCATTGCGGTGTCTCGTCGATGAGGTTGGGAGTGAGGCGATTGTGGTGGGCCGCGGCGCGGCCGGTGAATCGATGTTTTCTGATCGGGCTATGAGTTTTCGTCGTCTCCGGGAATGCCCTGAGCCCGGCGCGCGGAGGCCCGCCGGGCGGGCCTCGGCCGGCGTCGTGACGGCGGGCGGGGCGGGATCGGCGGGTGGGCATTCGCGAACCGGCTCCGGGTTTGTCATACCCGGGCAAGGGTTGGAGGGCCGGGCGCTTCCGGACAACAATCGGCGTGCTCCGAGCCCTATCTTTCGTCTTCCCTTCTTTTTTCGAAAGCGAGTAATTCCGATGGCTGCCATTCAAAGGCCCGATTGGTCGAAGCTCAGTTCGCTCGATCCCGAGCTGATCCGCGCATTCGTCGCCGTCGTCGAGAGCGGCGGCTTCACCGCGGCGGCCCGGCAACTGCATCGCACGCAATCGACGATCAGCCTGCGCATCCGCACGCTCGAGGAGCGGCTCGACACGCACCTGTTCATGCGCAACAGCCGGCGGCTCGAACTGTCGCGCGACGGCGAGAACTTCCTGATCCATGCGCGCCGCATCATCCAGGTGCAGAACGACGCGATCCTCGCGCTGAAGCAGGCGAGCAGCGACCGCGGCGTCGTGCGCTTCGGGCTGCCTGAGGACTATGCGGAGCTTTGGCTGCCCGACCTGCTGAAGTCGTTCTATGCGATGCGGCCGGGCGCGCGCTTCCACGTGCATTGCCGCACGTCGCTCGAACTGCTCGAACGGCTGCAGGCCGGCGAGCTCGACGTCGCGCTCGTCGTGCGGCACGGGCCGAACGCGGGCGGGCGGCTGCTCGGCCGGCACGAGGTCGTGTGGGCGGCGCACCGCGATTTCGCGCTCGGCCCGCAGGCGTCGGTGCCGCTCGCGCTGTTTCCGGAGACGTGCTGCTACCGGCAGCGCGGGCTGCAGGCGCTCGCGACGGCCGAGCGGCCGTATCACGTCGTCTATACGAGCCAGAGCCCGACCGGCATCAAGATCGCGGTGAACCACGGCGCGGCCGTGACGATGATCGACCGCTGCACGCTGCCCGAGAACTGGCGCGTGCTCGACGAGACCGACGGGTTGCCGCCGCTGCCGGCGGCCGATCTCGAGCTGCATCGCTCGCCGGGCATCTGCGATCCGCTGACCGACGATCTGGTGTCGCTGATCGAATCGATGGTCGACGAGCGGCGGCGCGCGTCGCTCGAAGCGTTCGCTTAGCGGGGCAGGGCGGCGCAAACGCGGGTGAGATTGACGCGAACCGCGGCGCGCGGCCGCAACGCGCGCATGACGATCGCGCGGCCCGCCGCAGCTCGCTGTCGTGTTATGTCCCCCGTGCCGTTTTTTGCACGGGCGGCCCGTTTTTTTGCACGACGTTTATCCGGTCTCTTCTAAGCTGGGGACGTGTCGAACAGCCGGGACGGCCTCCGTCCGCTCCATGACCTTCATTCATCCCGTTCCCGCCAGCGATGTCGCCGGCCGCCAGTTGCGCGCCGGCGCACCCAGCAATGTCATTCCGTTCCCGCCGCCGCGCCCGCGCCTGCAGCTGCCCGTCACCTTGACGGCCGATTCCGGCGAACGCGCGCACGCCCGGCTCGCGGCGCTGCTGCATTCCCCGCTCGGCGTGTATGTCGTCAGCGCGCGTGCCGTGCGCGACGTGATCCACGTGCACTTCGACATCGCGCCGGAAGACCTGGATTTCACGCTGCACATGCTGATCGCGCAGCAGGCCGATGCGGTGATCGGGCCGGTCGCGCGCCGATTGCATGTCGGGCCGAACCCACGGTGAAGCTGGGAACGGTTGTTGCTCGTGGGTTGTCGTTCGTTCCTTGATGGCTTGTCCGATCCGCCGCCCGATCGCCGGTCGCCGTGTCGTCCGCCCGCAGGCGGCGAACCGGCGCGCGATGCTGCGTGCGCGGCGCCGATCACGAATACGGAGGAGTCATGGATCTATTGGAAGCCGTACCTGTCGCGCGGCCGGCGAGCGGCCGGTTACGGACGGCGTTGCTGCCGTCCGGCCAGCAACTCGCGCGTCAGCTCGTGACGACGGTGCGCGTGGCCGAAATGCTGCTGCATCAGGCGATCGTCGTGCCCGACCGGCATCAGTGGTCGGTGGACACCGAGCGGGTCGACGCGGCCGGCGGGCCGCTCGAGGCCTGGGAGAGCTTCGTGACCTGGCGGATCGGCAAGGTGTTCGCAGCGTCGGTGAGCCCCGCCGCGCGCGTCAACGATCGCGACCAGGTCGCGGTCGAGATCCGGCTCTGCCTGCCCGAGCAGGACTACGTGGCCGGGCGGCGCGTGAGCACTTTCGGCCGCCGCCACGGCAACCGCTTCGGCGCGACGCTGTCGGTCGTGTCGGGCGCGCAGTGGGGCTGGCAACGCGCGGAGCACGTCGCGCCGGAACACGCGCAGGTATGCGGCGATACGCTGGAAGCGCTCGTCGATCGGGTGGCCGCGAACGTCAATGCGGCGCTGGGCGCGGCCGGCTTCGGCGCGACGCGCTGATCACGCGTCGCCGGTCTGCCCGGTTTGCCGCTGCAGGTCTTCCATCAGCTGTTCCGCGAGAAAGTCGCACGGCGGGCGCTTCGATTTCGTGCTGCGCGCGAGGATCAGTTCGAGCGGCGGCAAATCGGGCAGCCCGTGCGAGCGGCCGAGCATCGACAGTTGCGCGGGAATCGCGCAGCGCGCGAGCGGCGCGACCGCGAGGCCGGCCTCGACCATGCTGAGCAGACCGAGCAGGCTCGGGCTTTCATACGAAGTGCGGAACGGCAGCTTCGCGCGTTCGAGGCTGCGGATCGCGTTCTCGCGCGCGACGCTGCCCGGCATGAACACCGCGATCGGCAGCGGCCGTTCTTCCCATACGCGCGGCCCGTTCGTCATCGCGGCCCATGCCATCGGCTCGTGGCGGATGAAGTCGCCGGACAGCCCCTTGATGCGCGTGCCGCACACGAGATCGACCGTGCCGTCCTTCAGGAGCGGCGCGAGCGCGCTGCTCGGCAACCCGATTACCTGGATCTCGACCTTCGGATAGGTCGCCGAGAATTTCTTCAGCACCGACGGCAGCAGCGACGACGCATAGTCGTCCGGCACGCCGATGACCACCTTACCCGTCACTTCCGGCCGCACCACGGCCGCCCACGCCTCGTCGCGCAGCGCCAGCATTCGTCTGGCGAATCCCAGCAGCACCTCGCCTTCGCGCGTCAGCACGATGCTGCGCGGCTTGCGCACGAACAGCGGCCGGCCGATCGCGTCTTCCAGGCTCTTGATCTGCATGCTCACGGCCGATTGCGAGCGGTTCACCGCTTCGGCGGCGCGGGTCATGTTGCCGGTTTCCGCGACGGCGACGACGGTGGCCAGCACGTCGTGATCGAGCATCTTCATCGGTATCAGGAAAACTGAACGTAACGATCAGCATTATGCGTTTTTATTGTCGCTGTGTGTCTGCCATAGTGGCAGCGAGCCGGCCGCATCGTTCGATGCGGTGCGGCGATCACGCCGGCGTGCCCGGCACGCAGCGCCGAACAGGGAAGAGTGGTGTACCGATGATGGATCATCCATTGCGTGCCGCACTGGCCGCGGAATTGCATGCCCGGCCGTTCCTGCGGCTCGCCGAAGCCGTGTCGCTCACGCACTACGCGATCTACGCGGACGGCCAGCCCGACATCCACGAAACGCTGCTGCACGCGCTGTGCCGCGACACCGGCATTGCCGCGCCGCAGGACGGCGCGACCCACTACGCGGTGCAGTCGCCGGGCGGCTGGTACCTGAAGTGGGAGCGCCACACCGAATTCTCGACCTTCACGTTCGTCGCGCCGCGCCGCGACACCGGCTATTTCGACGATCTCGCGATCGAAGGGATTCCGGCCGCCTGGTTCGCACGGCTCGCGGGCATCCGCTTCGTCGCGGTGCGCATGGAGTTGCTGTCGGGCGATGCCGCGCGGCTCGTGTGCGGCGACCTGCGCCGCTGGATCGACGGGCCCGCGCTCGTCGGCAGCAACGTGCTCGGCGGCGGCAAGGTGTACTGCGACTGGCACGTGCGCGACGACGGCTTCATGCGCTTTCTCGTCGTCGACGAGGATTTCCGCGAGGAGCAGGGCGGCCGCCTGCTGCAACGCCTCCATGAAATCGAGACGTACCGGATGATGGCGCTGCTCGCGTTGCCGGTCGCACGGCGGATGAGCCGCGAGCTCGACGAGATCCACGCGGCGCTGCATACGCTGATGCAGCGGATGGACGCGGGCGGCGCCGACGGCGACGACGCGGCCTTGCTCGTGAAGCTCACGCATCTCGCGGTGCGGGTCGAAGCGCTGTCGGGGTCCGGCGGCCGCTTCAGCGCGTCGCGTGCTTACGAAAAGCTCGTGCTGGCGCGCATCCACGAGCTGCGCGAGGAGCGCATCGAAGGGATGCCGACGATCGCGGAGTTCATGGAGCGGCGCTTCGCGCCGGCGATGGAAACCTGCCGCAGCGTGTGGGCGCGTCACGAGCAGATCGCCGCGCGGATCGCGCGCGCGGTCGACCTGCTGCGCACGCGCGTGAATCTCGCGCAGGAAAAGGACGTCACGCGCCTGCTGGCGGGCATGGAGCGCACCGCGCGCAACCAGCTGCATCTGCAGCACGCGGTCGAAGGGCTGTCGGTGGCGGCCATTTCGTACTACGTGCTGTCGCTCGCGACCGCGGCGTTCAAGGCGCTGCACGTGATGAACCTGCCGGTCGATCCCGAACTCGCGGAAGGCCTGCTGATCGCGCCGGTCGTGTTCGCGGTGATTCACATCACGCGGCGCACGCGCGCGCAGCTCGCGCGGTCGGAGGCCGCGCATGGCGGCGCAGCCGTGCAAGCGGCGACGTTGCAACAGGCAAATTGAATCAGAACATCGACGACATATCGAAAGGAGTGGAGATGACTTTTACGCAATCGCAAGCGGGTTTTTTCACTGGCTACGACGCATTCGACGAACCCGGTCGGGATGACGCCGGCGCGCCGGAAGAGGTGCGCGTGACGTCGTATCAGGCCGTGCTGCAGGAGCCGATGACGTCGCTCGTCGGCAGCACGATCGATCGGCCGGATGTCGCGGCCGTGGCGATTCTCGGGTACAACTGACGCCTGGTCGTTTCGCGTCGATTCACGACGTCCGCCGTGGACGCTGCAGGCCCGGCGGCCCCTTCACGTACACCTTCACGCCATGAACGCGCATCCCGCCGTTTCGCTTCAACTGACCGACATCGAGCAGCCGGCCGCACGCGACCTCATCAGCCGCAAGCTCGGCGAGTTCAACCACGCGATGACGGGCCGATCCGACTCGGCGGCGCTCGACGTCTACGTGACCGATCCCGCGACCGGCGAGGTCGTGGGCGGCCTCACCGGCCGGACGTCACTGGGCCTCTTCTTCATCGACCTCTTTTACCTGCCGGAATCGCTGCGTGGCGGCGGTTTCGGCAGCCGGCTGCTGCGCGAGGCCGAAGCGGAGGCGAAGCGGCGCGGGTGTGCGCGCGCCGTGCTGTACACGATTACGTTCCAGGCGCCGGACTTCTACCGGAAGCACGGTTACGAGGCGTTCGGCGAGGTGCCGTGCGAGCCGGAAGGGACGGCGCGCGTGTTCATGGTCAAGACGCTTTGAGCGAGGTAGCCTGACGTCACCGCGCCGGCGTCGCCACCGAAGACCGGCGGGATCGCAGCATGCGCTGCATCGACGGCGACGGGTAGCGCGACGCCGTCCACGCCGAGCCGGAGGCATATCGTGACAATTCCACTCGATCAATACGCCAGACAGTACGTGCGATTCGAAGACGAACGCACGCGGCCTGTCCGCGACCTGCTGGCCGCCGTGCCGGACACGCCGATCCATACCGCGCTCGACATCGGCTGCGGGCCGGGCAATTCGACCGAAGCGCTGATCGCGCGCGCACCCGACGCGACGGTGCGCGGGATCGACGCGTCGCCGGACATGATCGCGGCCGCGCGCAAGCGCCTGCCCGCGCTGCGTTTCGATCTCGCGGATGTCTCCACGTGGGACGATCCGGGCGGCTACGACCTGATCCTGTCGAACGCGGTGCTGCAATGGGTGCCGGCGCACGACACGCTGTTTCCGTCGCTCGTCGGCCGGCTCGCGCCGGGCGGCCATCTCGCGGTGCAGATGCCCGACAACCTCGACGAACCCGCGCACCGGCTGATGCGCGCGGTCGCCGCGGGCGGGCCCTGGGCGGACAAGCTCAAGGACGCGGCGCGCACCGAGCGGTTCGACGCGCGGTATTACTACGCGCTGCTGTCGCCGTCGTGTTCGCGGGTGGATGTCTGGCGCACGACTTACTACCATCCGCTGCGCGGCGGCGCCGACGCGGTCGTCGAATGGTTCAAGGGCAGCGCGCTGCGGCCGTTCCTCGCGGCACTCGATGAAGGCGAACGCGACGCGTTCGTCGCGCGCTATCGCGATGCGCTCGCCGGTCCGGATGGCTACCCGTCGCTCGACGACGGCACCGTGCTGCTGCCGTTCCCGCGCCTGTTCATCGTCGCGACGCGGAAGTAAGGCGCAAGCAAAGGCGCAAGCAGGACCGGAGCGGGCGGCGGCGGGGCGGCGGTCACGACAGCGGCCGCATCGATTCCGGATCGACCGTCCGGCTCTTCGCGCTTTGCCCGTCGCGCAGATCCTTGTACCAGAAGAGGGCGACTTCCCCGTCGTTCGCGCCGTCGGCGTACAGGAAGCGGTCGTGGCCGCCCACGACGAAGCCCGCCCGCGCGTACGTGCAGCAGGCTGCGACGTTGTTCGCCTGCGTTTCGAGCCGCATGAAGCCGAACCCGCGGCTGCGCGCCCACGCTTCCGCGGCCGCGAGCAGGAACTGGCCGATCCCTTGCCGCCGGCAGCTGCGGTCGACCGCGAGTTCCGCGATCTCGGCCATCCCGTTCCAGCTTTCGGTGATCGCGACGAATCCCGCGAGGCGCCCGCCCGCGCTCGCGCGGAACAGCGCGGTGCCGCCGGACGCCTCGCGCGCCCAGCCGGCCGGATCGAAGCCGTAGTCCTTGCGCTGCACGGGCAGCGCGCGCAAATCGAGCAGATCCTGGTACGGCGCATTCAGCTCCCACGCGATCTCGAACGAAAAGTCGCATCCGTTCAGTTCGTCGGCGGGCAGATCGACCGCCTGTTCGATGCTGATGTGCTCGGCTCGGTCCATGTGTCGGTGTCCTGTCTTCAGCGGGATTGCCTGGTCTTCCCCCGGGGCGGGCGGCGGCGCCTGGCGGCGAGAGCCGGATCGCACCCGTTCCTGTTTTGAATTGATGCGCTCGCACGATGTCTCTTCCCGCGGCGGCGCTCAACGCCCGATTATGCGGGATATCGGCGCGGACTCATCCGCATCTCGTCTGGTGGCGGAGCGCCGATCCCGGCCATGCCGCGTATTCGTCGGCGCATTGCTTCATCTGGCAGGGCGATGCGATCACGCAACGGATTGCTCATACGGAATCCACACGGCCCGATTGCCGGAGACCCTCATGGGGGCCGCCTCGCGGTTCGACTATGCTGAATTGTCCGCGGCGAACCTGCGATGACGGGAGAGGGCGATGAGCGAACAAGACAACGTGCAACTCGTGCAGCAGGCATACGCGGCGTTCGGCCGCGCGGATATCGAGGGCATTCTGCAGACGCTTTCCGACAGCGTCGACTGGTTCATCCCGGGGCCGGCCGACGTCGTTCCGTTCGTCGGCAGACGACATGGGCAGCAGGCGGTCGCGGCGTTCTTCGCGGCGCTTGCGTCGACGCAGACCGCGGAACGCTTCGAGCCGCTCGAGTTCATCGCGAGCGGCAACCGGGTCGTCGTGCTCGGCACGCAACGCTGGCGTGTCCATTCGACCGGGCGCACTTACGAGGACGACTGGGTGCACCTGCTCACGATCGAAAACGGGAAGATCGCGGCGTTCGTCGAGTATCACGATACGGAGGCCGAAGCGGCCGCGCATCGACGGTGACGGTGCCGAAGATGCGCCGGGCCGCTGTGCCCGGCGGCTTCGGCATCCCGCGCGGCCGGCATGGCCCGCGGTGCCGCGCCGGCCCGCCGGGGATGGTGCCGCCGGCGGCCTGAACGGCCGCGCAGGTCAATCGATCGCGCGCATCGCGTGGCGCAGTTCCTGGTAGCTGCGCAGGCCCGTCACGCCGAGTTCGCGGCCGATTCCGCTGAGCCCGAAGCCGCCCCAGCACACATGCGGGTAGATGAGTTGCGGCGCGTTGATCCACACGAGCCCGGCGCGCACGCGTGCCTGGAACTGCTTCGCGACTTCCGCGTCGCGCGTCACGACGGTCGCGACGAGCCCGTAGCGCGTGTCGTTCGCGAGCGCGATCGCCTCGTCGTCGGTGCGGAACGACTTCACGCACGCGACCGGGCCGAACACCTCGTCGGTCCACAGCAGGTTGTCGGCGGCCGGCTCCGCGACCACGACGGGTGCCATGAAGAAGCCATTGCCGCCGCCCTCGGCGACGCGCCCGCTGAACGCGACGCGCGCGCCCGTCGCGATGCCTTGCGCGAGCATCGCCTCGACGCGCGTGCGTTGCGCGGCCGAGATCATCGGCCCCATCGCGACCTCCGCGGTGGCAGGCGGCGCAACGACGAGCGCGCGCACGGCCGTCTCGAACGCGGCCATGAAGCTGCGATAGAGGCTGTCGTGCACGAGGATGCGCGCGGTGGCCGAGCACATCTGGCCCGCGTTCGTGAAGGCGCCCGCGACCGCGAGCGACACCGCGGCGTCGAGATCGGCGTCGTCGCGCACGATCAGCGACGACTTGCCGCCGAGTTCGAGCGTCACGCGCTTCATGTCCTCGGCCGCGGCCTGCATGACCTTGCGGCCGGCGGCCGTGCTGCCGGTAAACGAGATCTTGTCGATCAGCGGATGCGCGGTCAGCGCCGCGCCGACCTCGGCGCCGCCGTTCACGACGTTGACGACGCCGTCCGGCACGCCGGCTTCGGCGATCAGGTCGAGCAGCGCGTGCTCGGCCGGCGACGTCAGTTCGGACGGCTTCAGCACGACCGTGCAGCCGGCCGCGAGCGCGGGCGCGAGCTTCCATGCGGTCGTGACCATCGGGAAGTTCCACGGCACGATCAGCGCGGCGACGCCGACCGCGTCGTGGAAGCGTTCGGCCGCGACGGTGTCGCTCGGCAACGCGACGGGCTCGGCCTCGAACAACGCCGGGTTTCCGCACAGCGTCGCGTAATACGCGAACGTCGCGGCGACGTCGCCGACGTCGGCGTCGGCCTCGAACGGCGGCTTGCCGCTCACCTGCATCTGCAGCGCCGCGAGCCGCTCGCGGCCTGCTTCGACGCGCTCGGCGATCGTCGCGAGCAGGCGGCCGCGCTCGGCGGGCGGCGTGTCGCGCCAGCCGGCGAACGCGTCGCGCGCGGCGCGGACCGCGGCGTCGACGTGCGCGGCCGTCGCGAATTCCTGCCAGCCGATCGTCGCGCCGGTCGACGCATCGAAGATCGGCGCGCCGGCTTCATCGGAATGCGTGCGCACGGGCTGGCCGGCGATGCGCGCGGCGGGCAGCACGATGGCGGCGGCGGAAGGGGAAAGCTCGGCGGTGGACATGAACGTGTTCCTGTCGATCGGATTAGCGGCAGGCGACGCCCGGCATCACGCAGAGCATCTCGAATGCGAGGTTCGCGCCGACGAGTGCGGTGGTGCCGGTCGGATCGTACGGCGGCGACACTTCGACGAGATCCGCGCCGACGATGTTCAACCCCTTCATCCCGCGAATGATCTCGAGACCCTGCTGCACCGACAGGCCGCCGATTTCCGGCGTGCCGGTGCCGGGCGCGAACGACGGATCGAGACCGTCGATGTCGAAGCTGAGATACACCGGCGTGTCGCCGACGCGTTCGCGCACCTGCGCCATCAGCGGCGCGAGCGACCGGTTCCAGCATTCCTCCGCCTGCACGACGGTGAAGCCCTGCTGGCGGCACCAGTCGAAATCGTCCGCGTGATAGCCGGTGCCGCGCAGGCCGATCTGCGTGACCTTGTCGCATTGCAGCAGGCCGTCTTCCACCGCGCGGCGGAACGGCGTGCCGTGCGCGATCTTCTCGCCGAACATCGTGTCGTTCACGTCCGCGTGCGCGTCGACGTGCACCACGGCGACCTTGCCGTATTTCCTGTGCAGCGCGCGCAGGATCGGCCACGCGATCGTGTGGTCGCCGCCGAGCGTGATCGGCCGGCAGCCGTTCGCGACGATCTCGTCATACGCGTGCTCGATGCGGCGCACCGAATCCTTCAGGTCATACGGGTTGGTCGCGACGTCGCCGATGTCGGCGACCTGCAGCGAATCGAACGGCGCCGCGCGCGTGGCCATGTTGTACGGGCGCAGCAGCACGGATTCGGTGCGGATCTGGCGCGGGCCGAAGCGCGAACCCGAGCGGTTCGACGTGCCGAGGTCGAGCGGCACGCCGACGAAGCACACGTCGAGGCCGTCGGTCGTGTCGGCCTGCGGCAGGCGCATCATCGTGGCGATGCCGCCAAAGCGCGGCATCTCGTTGCCGCCCATCGGCTGGTTCAGTTCGCGGTGCATGGGGCCGTCTCCTCTTTATGGTGAAAAGCGATCGGCCGATGGTAGAGGAGAACGCGGGCGCGAAGATCTTGAAGTCGCAACGTTTACATCGACGGGTTTCGATGCGAACGGCGCCGCCGCATCGACGCGGCGCGACCGGTGGCGGGCGACGGGCGGCCGGCGACGGGAGGCCGCCGACGCGCGACCGGATCAGCCGGCAATCGCGGGCGGCGTGCCGGCGTCGTCGCCGTCGTTGCCTACGTGGTCACGCATTGCGGCCGCAGGAAACGCCGGCACGGCCGAGCCCCACGCGGCCAGCTCGCGCTTCGTGCGCACCCCGAGCTTCGCGAACGCACGCTTCACGTACGACTCGGCCGACGCGACGCGCACGCCGAGGATGTCGGCGGTTTCCGGCACGGTCTTGCCGGAGATCAGGTGCTTGCAGGTTTCGTATTCGCGCTTCGACAGCTTCACGCCGTCGGCCGCGATCCGCGCGTCGAACTGCGCGAGCGGATGCACGTCGGGCGTCGGGTGCGCGATGCGCCGCGCGGCGGTGGTCGATGCGTGCAGCTCGAGCAGCGGGAACAGCACGTCGCTGATGCTGCGAAAGCGGTTCATTTCGGCGAGCGTGAACGGCGGGCGGTCGCGGCCGCGTTCCAGCGCGATCGAATGCTGCGCATAGCGGGTGCCGCGCGCGAGCACGCATTCATGGCCGATATGCACGTCGTCGAACAGCCGCTGGCGGAATTCGCCGGGCGGGATCGCCGCGATGTCGCGCACGACCAGCATCGTGCCCGTCTTGCCGCGCAGCCCCGCGAACAGCGGGTCGCTGTCGAGAAAGCGCTCGTAGTAGAGCGTCATCACGTCGGAGATCTCGGCGGTCGCGGTGCCGATGCCGCTGCTGCCGATCCATTCGCAGCGGTAGCCGGTGGGCATCGTGCCGTCGACGCGCGAGCGCTCGACGTGCGCGACGTCGAGCGGCACGACGTCGTTCAGCAGTTGCGTGAGACGCGGCACGAAGTGCGGCGTGCCGACCGTCTCGATCAGCTCGCCCAGCGCCTTGAACGACACGTTGAAGCGGTCGGTGTCGCGGTGGAAGGGGTTCACGTTGAGCAGCATGCGGTTCCCCGGTGAAAAGCGGCGGCGATTCTAGCGTCCGAAGTCAAAAACGTCATTAGGGGGAAATACGGTACGGAGTCCTGCGACCCTGCGCGCCGCGGAAAACGCGGTTTGTCCCCCCCGCAGGGGGGCATACCGGGGCAGTGTAAATGAGTAACTTTGTCTCTGCTTTTTTCAATCGAGAGACGAAAGATTCAAATGACCAAACTGATCAAGGACATCCTGCCGCTGGGCGCAGGCGTGGGCGAATTCACGAAGCTCGACTTCGGGATGGACGAAAGCGACTGGCGCGCGGCCGAAGGCAAGAGCGGCAGCTACCTCATCGGCTGGTGGGAAGGCAAGGTCGGCTCCGTGGAGTTCCCGGAAACCGCGGCGGACGAAGCGGTGTGGCTCGTCGAGGGCCGGATCGCGCTGACCGATGTCGAAGGCAACCGCAAGGAATTCACGCCGGGCCAGGGCTACCTGCTGCCGGCCGGTTTCGCGGGCCGCTGGGAAACGATCGAGGACGCGAAGAAGTTCTACGTGCTGCTCGAGAAGTCGTGATGCGAGCGGCCGCCGTGGCGTCGTCGTCAGGTTGACGCGAGGCCCGGCGGCGGCGTTTTCGATCGACTGCAGGCGACGTGCGTCGCGCGGGTGTCGAAGGCACACGTCGCGGCTTGCGGTGCATCGCGCCGATCGTCGCCGTCGGCGCAACCGAGGCAACCGCGGCGATAGAAGTAATCGGCGCAATCGCTGAATTCGGCGAATTCGGCACGCCGTGCACGCATCGCATGCGCGGGCCGCGATCAGGTGGAATGGCTGGGATCATGGAAATGGAAGTCAACGAAGCAGCACAAGCCGCACCGGCTCACGCGCACGCCGCGCGTCACGCGCCGGTCGCACTGGGCGCCGCCGAGGCGCTCGCGAATACGAAACTGTTCCCGTACTGGCTCGACAACCCGGCCGCACCGGCCGCCGAGCCGGAACTCGTCGGCGACGTGACGGCCGACCTGCTGGTCGTCGGCGGCGGCTTCACCGGGCTGTGGACGGCCGTGCAGGCGAAGGAACAGATGCCGCACCTGAACGTGGTGCTGATCGAGGCCGGCAAGATCGCGCACGGCGCGTCGGGCCGCGCGGGCGGGATCATCTCGACGTCGGTGATGCACGGGCTGCCGAACGCGGTGCGCGTGTTCCCGAACGACATCGCGCAGCTCGAGGCATTCGGCCACCACAACCTCGACGGCTTCGAGGACACGCTGAAGCGCTACGCCATCGACGCCGACATCGAGTGGAACGGCGAGATGACGGTCGCGGTGGACCCCGGGCACCTCGCGCACCTGAAGGGCGACTACGACCTGCATCGCGAATACGGGCACGACGTCGTGCTGCTGAACCGCGAGGAAACGCTCGAGCAACTGAACTCGCCGCTGTTCGCGGGCGCGCTGTGGTCGCGCAACCGCAGCGGCATCGTGCATCCGGCGAAGCTCGCGTGGGGGCTCAAGCGCGCGGCGCTGTCGCTCGGCGTGAAGCTGTACGAGCACACGCCGCTCACGACGGTGACCGACGAAGGCAGCACCGTGTACGTGACGACGCCGAAGGGCAGCGTGCGCGCGCCGCGTGTCGTGTTCGGCAGCGGCACCGCAAAGGTTGGCATTCCTGATATCAATCGCCGCGTGATGCAGGTGCGCGATCACGTGCTCGCGACCGAGCCGCTCACCGACGAACAGCTCGCGCGGATCGGCTGGAAGAATCGCCAGGGCGTGTACGACACGCGCACGCAGCTCAACTATTTCCGGTTGACGAAGAACAACAGCATCATCTTCGGCGGGCTGGTCAGCTATCACTTCGACGGCGACCCGGAACCGCACCAGGACGGCCGGCGCGAAACCTACTACCGGCTCGCGGAGGCGTTCTACCGGACCTTCCCGCAACTCGCCGACGTGCGCTTCTCGCACGCGTGGGGCGGCCCGATCGACTACTGCTCGCGCGGCTCGGTGTTCGCGAAGCGCTATCTCGGCGGCAAGGCCGTGTTCGTCGCCGGCTACACGGGCTTCGGCGTTGCGGCGAGCCGGTTCGGCGCGTTCATGGGGCTGAACATCCTGTTCGACCGCGACAGCCCGGAGCGCAAGCTCGACATCGCGAACCAGAGCCCGAGCTACATCCCGCCCGAGCCGATGCGCTGGGTCGCCGCGAAGATCACGTTCCACGCGTTCGACGGCGCGGATGCCGAAGGCGGCTGGAAACGCGCGTGGATCAACGGGCTCAAGGCGATGGGCTTCCCGATGTAAGCGGCGGTCGTTCACGAACGACGGGTATGGCGCGTGCCGTTGCCGATGACGGCGCGCGTCCGGTCAGGTTCATCGGCGCGGGCGGCCGGTGTCGTGCCGGCCCGGCAACGCGCGAGAAGCGCAGCGGCTTGAAGCATGTTTTCGAATACCACCGATCTCGATCTCCGGCTCATCCGGGTCTTCCTGGCCGTCGTCGACGCACGCGGCATCACGGCCGCGGAGGCATCGCTCGGCGTGCGGCAGTCGACCATCAGCACGCAGCTCTCCGCGCTGGAAGCGCGTGTCGGCTTCAAGCTGTGCGACCGCGGTCGCGGCGGCTTTCGGCTGACGTCGAAGGGCGAACGCTTCGCGGCCACGGCGCGCACGCTGGTCGCGGCGACGTCGGAGTTCGTCGCGCGCGTGCGCGACATCGACCGCAAGCTGGTCGGCA
Source organism: Burkholderia sp. BCC1996 (assembly GCF_905339955.1). Classification (NCBI taxonomy): domain Bacteria; kingdom Pseudomonadati; phylum Pseudomonadota; class Betaproteobacteria; order Burkholderiales; family Burkholderiaceae; genus Burkholderia; species Burkholderia sp. BCC1996. The sequence goes on along the minus strand of NZ_CAJPHM010000014.1, from coordinate 36,187 downwards.
CGTTGTCGATCGGGCTGATCGGGCAGGCGCCGCTCGTCGAGAACGCGCGCGTCGCCGACGCGATCGGCACGTTCCGCAAGCGCGACCAGGCCGTCACGTTCTCGATGAAGGTCGCATCGCCGCAGGAGCTCGAGGAGGGCCTCGTCAACAACCAGCTCGATTTCGCGATCGGGTATTTCTGGCATCGCGTGCCGGGGCTCGACTACACGCCGTTGTTTACCGAGGAGCAGGTGATCTACTGCGGTCGCGGCCATCCGCTGTTCCATGTGTCGCGGCCCGTGTCGATGGACGACCTGCAGGCGCATGACTGGGTGTGGCGTACGTATCCGGTGCCGGAGGAACAGTGTCCGCTGCCGGAGCGGCGCGTGACCGCGAGCGCGGACAGCATCGAGGCCGCGACGATCCTGATCCTGTCGGGCGGCCATCTCGGCTACTTGCCCGCGCATTACGCGGAGCCGTTCGAGCAGCGCGGGCTCGTGAAGGCCGTCGGCCGTGCGACGTTCGGCTTCGATGTGCCGCTGCATCTCGCGATGAAGCGCAACGCGAGCGGCAAGCCGATCGTCGATGCGTTCCGCGAGGACTTGCTGCGCGCGTTCAACATCAAGGCGGCCGCGCTGGCTGCATAGCGCGTGCCGCCCGTGAGGTCGCGCAGCCCCCCGCGGGCGCGAGGCGCAGCGGCAGGAATCGCGAAACGCGTGTCGCTGGCGGTCGGCGAACGCGCGTGATGTGAACGAGTATCGGGCGGCTCGCGTTACGCGCTTGCGCTGTCGTCGCGATATCCGCTCTTGCCGTCGAAGATTTCCTTCAGCGCGGCGCGCAGCGCGACGGGATCGTGTTCGCCGGGCGCAAGATGAATCACGTAATGCGTGTTGCCGTCGAGCCGCGCGGCGGTGCGCTCGTCGAGTTCGACGTCGAGCGTGTCGCCCGTGAGCCGCACCGACAGATCGTTCACGTGCGCGGTGAGCTGGTCGAGCACCATCACCTCGATCGACGTTTCCTCCGGAAAGCGCAGCAGCGAGAAGCAATAGTTCTGCGCCGCGTCGTGGCAATAGATGTTCGCGAAGCTTTCGTCGTCGTCGACATCGGACGTGGCCGCGCCGACGGTAGCGTGTAGTTCCATGATGTTTCTCTCGGTAAGGGGTTATCGGGGCAGCGCGGCTTGCGCGTCGACCTCGCCATGCGCATCGCGCGCCTTCAGCCACAGCCCGAATGCGCGCATGACCTCGACGACGGGCCGCAGCCGGTCGCCGTCCGCGGTCAGATCGTACTCGACGCGCACCGGCACTTCCGGATACACGGTGCGCCGCACGAAGCCGGCGTCCTCGAGCGCGCGCAGATCGAGCGTCAGCATCCGCTGCGAGATGCCGGGCATGTCGCGGCGCAGGTCGCTGAAGCGCTTCGGCCCGTCGAGCAGATACGACACGAGCAGCAGCCGCCAGCGGCCGCCGAGCACGCGCATCGCTTCTTCCACGGAACATCCTGTCGCACTCGTCTTCATGCCGCTGACCCTGTCGGTAACTTTTTTGTGACTACGGCACAAACGACTGCCTTCTTCTCAGTGCTGCGCCGATGCGAGATATTAGCGCCCGCGTCGCGGCGAATCGATAGTCGAACCACCCAATCAAGGAAACGCATGAAGCTTTATCACGCTCCCGGCAGCTGTTCGCAGGCCATCTGCATCGTGCTGCGCGAAAGCGGCATCGACGCGCAGGTCATCAAGGTCGACGCGCGCAAACACGTCATTGAAGACGGACGCAATTACTACGATGTGAGCGAACTCGGCTACGTGCCGCTGCTCGAACTCGACGACGGCACGATGCTGCGCGAAGGACCGGTGATCGCGCAGTATCTCGCGGACCGGCGCCCCGAAGCGCGGCTCGCGCCCGCGTACGGCACGCTCGCCCGCTACCGGCTGATGGAATGGCTGAACTTCCTCGGCACCGAAATCCACAAGGGCTTCCTCCCGCTGCTTTACGCGGTGCAGGCGGGGCAATACGTCGACCCGGTGCGGCAGAAGCTCGACAGCCGCTTTGCGTGGATCGACCGGCAGCTCGACGGCAACCCGTATGTGACGGGCGACACGTTCACCGTCGCCGATGCGTACCTGTTCGCGCTGACGGGCTGGGGCAAGGCCGACTGGATGCGCTCGGTGTACAACGCGGACATCGACCTGAGCCGCCATGCGAACCTGCGCGCGTGGTACGAGCGGGTGCGGGCGCGGCCGGCCGTGCAGCAGGTGCTCGCCGCGGACAGGCTGGCACGCTAGCGCGTTTTGGGGGCGGCGCCGGACACCGTAAGAAGCCGCTCACGTCGCCGCGCCATACCGCAAACCGCCGCGCTATAATCGCCGCCATGAAACTGCTTCGGACCTTCATCCTGCTGCTGCTTTGCGCGGTGCTGCCCATCAGCGGGCTGGCAGCCAGCGGCTTGACCGGTGAATGTCCGATGCAGCACACGACGTCGATGGAAGCGAAGACGGGCATGAGCATGTCCGCCGATATGAGCGGCTGCGATTCGATGAAAGCGTCGCCCACCGACACCACGAAGGCCAAAGCGAAGGGCATGGCCTGCAAGGTGACGGCCCAATGCCAGTTCGGCAGTCTCTATCACCCGGCCGCCCGCGCCGACGTGAGCCGTCCCGCTGCATTCGCCAGCACGATCGTCTTCCACTACGCGCAGTCCGTCCCGATCCGCGACCCGAACGGGTTGTGGCGCCCGCCCCGCATCGGCTGATCCCGATTTGACCGGTTCACCGCCGAGGCGGTGAGGTTCGTCCCGTGTTCGGGACGTGGAATCCATTCGGGTTCCGACTTGGGGTTACACCATGTCATTCGATTTCTGCACGCCGCGCATGCGGCGTGCGTGCCGGCGCGCGCCCGTGCTTTGGGCGGCGCTGCTGGCGGCGGGCGCCCATGCGCAGCAGTCGCCCGTCACGCTGGACGCCGCGCTGCAGGCCGCCACCGAACGTTCCGCGTCGATGCAGGCCGCGCAGGCTTCGGTGCGCGCGAGTTCGGAAGCGGCAGTCAAGGCCGGCCAGCTGCCGGACCCGATGCTCAAGGCCGGCATCGACAACCTGCCGGTCAACGGCGGGCAGCGCTTCACCGTCGGCCAGGACTTCATGACGATGCGCCGCATCGGCATCGAGCAGGAATGGGTGTCCGGCGACAAGCGACGGCTGCGCGCGGCGCTGGCCGACGAGCGAGTCGGCCGCGAACGCGCGGACTATCTCGTGCAGCTGGCCACGGTGCGCCAGCGGACCGCGGCGGCCTGGCTCGACGCCATCTATGCGAAGCAGGCGCTCGCGCTTCGCCAGGCGCTGCTCGATCACATGCGGCATGAGCTCGACGCGACGCAGGCGTCGTATCGCGGCGCGAAGGCGAGCGCGGGCGAGGTCGTCCAGGCTCGCGCGATGCTGGCGCAAACGCAGGATCAGGTGCTCGACGCGCGGCAGGCCTATCGCACCGCACTCATCGCGCTCGGCCGCTGGACGGCTGCGCCCGTCACGGATGTGACGGGCACGCCGCCCGCGCCCGAATCCTTCGTGGCGTCGTTGCCGCCGGACGAACTGCGCGTGTCGCAACCGGCGCTCGTCGCCGCCGCGGACGACATCGCGGTCGCCGAGGCCGACGCCGCGGTGGCCGACAGCGAGCGCAGCCCGAACTGGACGTGGGAAATCGCGTACCAGCAGCGCGGCGGCGCGTATTCGAACATGGTGTCCGTCGGTGTCACGATCCCGTTGCCGCTCGATCGCAAGAACCGGCAGAACCGCGACGTCGCCGAAAAGGCCGCGCTCGCGACGAAGGCGCGCCTGATGTACGAGGACACGCTGCGTCAGGTGCAAGCCGATATCCGTACGCAGTCCGAAACGCTGGCAAGCGGCCGAGAACGCCTCGCGACCCTGCGCGAATCGCTGTTGCCCGCCGCCGGGCAGCGCGTGCAGCTCGCCACGGCCGCCTACCGGGCCGGCACCGGTTCGCTCGCCGACACGTTCGCCGCCCGGCGCGCGCAACTGGACGCGCAGTTGCAGGTGCTCGAGCTCGGACGCGACGTGTCGCGGACCTGGGCGCAGCTCGAATATCAGGTCGTGCCGGCGACGATGGCCGCCGCGCAGTGAAGGAGAACCTCATGACGAAGCAATCACTGGCGCGTGCGGTGCTGCTGGCATGCGCGGGCGCGGCGCTGCTCGGCGCCGGTTATGTCGCGGGCATGCGCGATGCATCGGGCGGCGCGGCAACGGCTGCCGTCGCGGCGGCAGGCACGCCCGATTCGCAGGCAGGACGCAAGGTGCTGTACTGGCACGACCCGATGGTGCCGAACCAGCACTTCGACAAACCGGGGAAATCGCCGTTCATGGACATGCAACTGCAGCCCGTCTATGCGGACGAGGGCGGCGATGCACGGGGCGTCCGGATCGATCCGGGCCTGCAGCAGAACCTCGGCATCCGCTATGCGACCGTGCGCCGGCAGCAGACGGCGGACGGCTTCGATGCGGTGGGCACCACGCAATTCGACGAATCCCGCGCGGACGTCGTGCAGTCGCGCGTCACCGGCTACATCGACCGGCTCTACGCACGGGCGCCGATGCAGCGCATCGAAAAGGGCGCGCCGATCGCGTCGCTGTTCGTGCCGGAATGGCTCGCGCCGCAGGAGGAATATCTCGCGCTCAAGCGGGGCGGGATGGATGGCAGCCTGCTCGATGCGTCGCGCGCGCGGATGCGTGCGCTGTCGATGCCCGACGCGATGATCGCCGCGCTCGATCGCACCGGCCGCGCGCAGACGCACGTCGTGCTGAGCGCGCCGGAAACCGGCGTCGTCAGCGAACTGAACGTGCGGGACGGCGCGATGGTCGCGCCGGGACAGACGCTCGCGAAGATCGCCGGGCTGTCGACGCTCTGGCTCATCGTCGAGGTGCCGGAAGCGCTCGCGCTGAACGTGCAGCCGGGGATGGCGGTCGACGCGACGTTCGCGGGCGACCCGGCGCGGCACTTCACCGGCCGCATCCGCGAAGTGCTGCCCGGCATCAGCACGGGCAGCCGCACGCTGCAGGCCCGCGTGGAGATCGACAATGCGGCGCTCAGGCTCACGCCCGGCATGCTGATGCGCGTGCATGTCGCGGCGCGGAAGGCGGTGTCGCGCCTGCTGGTGCCGTCCGAAGCGGTGATCGCGACCGGCAAGCGCACGATCGTCATCGTGAAGACGGGCGACGGCCGGCTCCGGCCGGTATCTGTGAAGGTGGGCAACGACGTCGGCGGCGACACGGAAGTGCTCGACGGGTTGAGCGAAGGCGATACGGTCGTCGCATCGGGGCAGTTCCTGATCGATTCGGAAGCGAGCCTGAAAAGCGTGCTGCCGCGGCTGGAAGGCGCGGCGGGCGCGAGCGCGGCGCAAGCGCCGGCCGCCGCGGCCGCGCCGGTGTACGAAACCACCGGCAAGGTCGAGCAAGTCACCGACGACGACATCACGTTCTCGCACCAGCCGGTGCCGGCACTCGGCTGGGGCGCGATGACGATGGCGTTCGGCAAGCCGTCGGCACACGCGTTCCCGGACGTGAAGGCTGGCCAGACGGTGCGTTTCGCGTTCGTGCAGCGCGACGACGGCTACCGGCTGACGAAGGTCGAGCCGCAGGGAGGCACGCGATGATCGCGCACGTGATTCGCTGGTCCGTCCGCAACCGCTTCCTGGTGCTGCTCGCCACCGTGCTGATCGCGGCGTGGGGCGCGCATGCGCTGCGGCAGACGCCGCTCGATGCGCTGCCCGACCTGTCGGACACGCAGGTGATCGTCAAGGCGTCGTATCCGGGCAAGGCGCCGCAGGTCGTCGAGGACCAGGTCACCTATCCGCTGACGACGACGCTGCTCGGCGTGCCGGGCGCGAAGACCGTGCGCGCGTACTCGTCGTTCGGCGACGCGTTCGTCTACGTGCTGTTCGACGACCACACCGACCCGTATTGGGCGCGTTCGCGCGTGCTCGAATACCTGAGCCAGGTGCAGAGCCGCTTGCCCGCGGGCGCGACCGTGTCGCTCGGGCCGGATGCGACCGGGGTCGGCTGGGTGTACGAGTACGCACTCGTCGATCGCACCGGCCGTCACGACCTCGGGCAACTGCGTGCGCTCAACGACTGGTTCCTGAAGTTCGAGCTGAAGGCCGTGCCGAACGTGTCGGAAGTGGCGAGCGTCGGCGGGATGGTGCGCCAGTACCAGGTCGTGCTCGATCCGGACAAGCTGCGCGCGTACGGCATCACGCAGGCGGCGGTCGCGGACGCGCTCGGCAAGGCCAACCAGGCATCGGGCGGCGCGGTCGTCGAGCTGGCCGAGTCGGAGTACATGGTGCGTTCGTCCGCCTACCTGCGCACGCTCGACGACTTCCGCCACGTGGTGCTGCGCACCGACGACGCGGGCACGCCGGTGCTGCTCGGCGACGTCGCGCGCATCCAGGTCGGCCCGGCGATGCGGCGCGGGATCGCGGAGCTGGACGGGCAGGGCGAGGTGGCGGGCGGCGTCGTCGTGATGCGCTCGGGCAAGAACGCGCTGACGACGATCGACGCGGTGAAGGCGAAGCTCGCCGACCTGAAGCGATCGCTGCCGCCCGGCGTCGACATCGTCACGACCTACGACCGCTCGCAATTGATCGAGCGCGCGGTGGACAACCTCCGCGACAAGCTGATCGAGGAGTTCGTGATCGTCGGGATCGTCTGCGCGGTGTTCCTGTTCCACCTGCGCAGCGCGTTCGTCGCGATCCTGTCGCTGCCGCTCGGCGTGCTGGCCGCGTTCATCGTGATGCGCTACCAGGGCGTGAACGCGAACCTGATGTCGCTGGGCGGCATCGCGATCGCGATCGGCGCGATGATCGATGCGGCGATCGTGATGATCGAGAACGCGCACAAGCATCTGGAGGCATACGGCCACGCGCATCCCGGCGAGCCGATCACGACTGCGCAGCGCTGGGAGCTGGTCGCGACGTCGGCCGCGGAGGTCGGGCCGGCGCTGTTTTTCTCGCTGCTGATCATCACGCTGTCGTTCGTGCCGGTGTTTTCGCTCGAAGGTCAGGAAGGCAAGCTGTTCGCGCCGCTCGCGTTCACGAAGACCTATACGATCGCCGCCGCGGCCGCGCTGTCGGTGACGCTGGTGCCCGTGCTGATGGGATATCTCGTGCGCGGCCGCATTCCGCCCGAGCACGCGAACCCGATCAACCGCGTGCTGACCCGCGTGTACCGGCCGCTGCTCGAAGCGACGCTGCGGCGCCCGTGGCGCGCGATCGGCGTCGCGATCGCCGCGCTGTTGCTGACCGTCGTGCCGTTGTCGCGGCTCGGCGGCGAGTTCATGCCGCCGCTCGACGAGGGCGATCTGCTGTACATGCCGACCGCGCTGCCGGGCATCTCGGCCGACAAGGCGAGCGAACTGCTGCAGCAGACCGACCGGCTGATCAAGACCGTGCCCGAGGTCGACACGGTGTTCGGCAAGTCGGGGCGCGCGGATACGGCGACCGATCCCGCGCCGCTCGAGATGTTCGAAACGACGATCCGCTTCAAGCCGCGCAGCGCCTGGCGGCCGGGGATGACGCCGGAGAAGCTCGTCGACGAACTCGATCGCACGGTGAAGGTGCCGGGCCTGTCGAACGTGTGGGTGCCGCCGATCCGCAACCGGCTCGACATGCTCTCCACCGGCATCAAGACGCCGGTCGGCGTGAAGATTTCCGGGCCGGACCTGACGGGGATAGACGCGATCGCGACGCAGGTCGAGGCGGCGGTGAAACGTGTACCGGGCGTCACGTCCGCGCTCGCGGAACGGCTGAACGGCGGCCGCTACCTCGACGTCGACGTCGACCGGCTCGCGGCCGCGCGCTACGGGCTGTCGGTGGCCGACATCCAGTCGGTGGTGTCGTCGGCGATCGGCGGCGAGGATGTCGGCGAAGTGATCGCGGGGCGCGAGCGGTTCCCGATCAACCTGCGCTATCCGCGCGAGCTCCGCGATTCGCTCGAGAACCTGCGGCAACTGCCGGTCGTCACCGCGCGCGGCGCGCAGATCCGCCTCGGCGACGTCGCGCGCATCGCGATCGCCGACGGGCCGCCGATGATCCGCAGCGAGAACGCGCGGCTGTCCGGCTATGTGTACGTCGATATCCGCGGCACCGATCTGGGTACGGCAGTCCGTGCGATGCGGCAGGTCGTTGCGCAACAGGTCGCATTGCCGCCCGGCTATTCGATCGCGTGGTCGGGACAGTTCGAGTATCTCGAACGCGCGGCGGCGACGCTGCGCACCGTGGTGCCGGTGACGCTCGCCGTGATCTTCGTGCTGCTGTTCGTCACGTTCGGCTCCGCGGCCGATGCGCTGCTGCTGATGTCCACGGTGCCGTTCGCGCTGATCGGCGGCTTCTGGCTCGTCTGGGCGTTGGGCCACGCGGTGTCGGTCGCGACGTCGGTGGGCTTCATCGCGCTGGCGGGCGTGGCCGCCGAGTTCGGCGTCGTGATGCTGCTGTACCTGAAGGGCGCGCTGCAGCGCCGCCTCGACGCCGGCACGCCGCTGACCGATGCCGTGCTGCTCGACGCGATTCGCGAAGGCGCGGTGCTGCGCGTCCGGCCGAAAGCGATGACGGTCGCCGTCGTGCTGGCCGGCCTCGTGCCGATCATGGTCGGACACGGCGCCGGCTCCGAAGTGATGCAGCGCATCGCCGCGCCGATGGTCGGCGGCATGATCACCGCGCCGCTGCTGTCGATGTTCGTCATTCCCGCCGCGTGGCTTCTGCTGCAGCGCCGTCGTGCGCGAGGTGCAAGCCGTCAGCGGCATTCCGATGCAGTTCCTCACGGCATGAACGTGCCGTCCACCCCCACTGGAGAGTCCCGATGAAGATGAATCAATTGATCGCCACCGCCACTGCCGTTTTCGCGACCGGCGTGTTCGCCGTTCCCGCGCTGGCCGCGGGCGACATGTCGGGCATGGACATGTCCGGCATGAAGATGTCGTCGGGCGGCGCGGCCGAGTCGCATGCCGCGCTGACCGATGCCGAAGTGAAGAAGGTCGATGCCGCGAGCGGCAAGATCACGCTGAAGCATGGCGCGCTGGAGAACGTCGGGATGCCGCCGATGACGATGGCGTTCAAGGCGAAGGACGCGGCCATGCTCGCCGAGGTCCATGCGGGTGACAAGGTGAAGGTCCGCGTCGAGAACGTCAACGGCACGCTGACGATCGTCAGGCTCGTGAAGGCGTCGTAAGCGCGGGGAAGCGGGCGGGATGGCCGCCCGCCGCGAGCGTCGTCAAGCGCAGTGCGGTGACGACGGTCGCGTTCGGGGGCGTACGCCTGTCGGGCGACGCGCCCGATCCGCGTCTTCAGCGCATTCAGCACCTTCAGCACCTTCAGCACCTTCAGCACCTTCAGCACCTTCAGCGCCTTCAACGCATTCAGCGTCTTCAGCGCGTCAGCGCGTCAACGTCACGAACAGATAGCCGACATACCCGGCCCCGTTCGCCAGCAGTGCCCAGATCGCGAGCCCGCGCGCACGCGCATTGACACGCAGCCAGACCGCCGCCGCGAGCGTGATGACCACGCCGGTCAGCACTTCGGGGCGCGGCTCCCACGGCGTCAGCATGATGCCGATCGCCGGCAGCAGCGTGCCCTGGAACACCATCGCGCCGGTGATGTTGCCGAACGCGAGCGTGTCCTTCTTGCGGCGGATCCACAGCACGCTGTTGACCTTTTCCGGCAACTCGGTCGCGATCGGCACGATGATCAGCGACAGCAGCAGCGCGGAAATACCGAGCAGGTGCGACACGCCTTCGACGCCGTGGATGAAGCCCTTCGCCCCGCCGACGAGCAGCGCGACGCCGAGCGCGAGCTGCAGCGCGATGGTCGCGAGGTTGGTCGGCAGCCCGACGCGCGACAGGAACATCGCGTGCGGCGCCTCGGTGCCGTGCCCGGCATCGACGAGCCGGGTCGACGCGCGGAACGTCATCACGACGTACATCACGTAGATGCCGACCAGCATCGCGGCGAGCAGCCCGCGGACCGCCCACACGTGATGCGGGACGAACATCGCGACGGTGGCGAGCGCGAATGCGGCGATGAAGTAGTTCAGGTCGCGCACGAAGCCGGTCCGCTCGGGCGCGATCGTGCCGGTCAGTCCGCGCGAGCGGATCACGGCGAGCGTCATCAGGAAGGTCGTCAGCGTCGCGAGCATCAGCGGCGCGCCCAGAATCGCGCCGACGCCGATCTCCTCGTTGACCGCCGCGTTCGACGTGCCGCCCGCGAGCGCGAGCAGCGGCACCATCGTTTCGGGCAGCGCGGTGCCGACGGCGGCGAACAGCGAACCGGTCACGCCTTCGGAAATCTTCAGCCGTTCGCCGAGATGTTCGAGCGCATTCGTGAAGAGTTCGGCCGCGACCAGGATGACGATCAGCATGAACGCCAGTTCGACGAGCATCAAGGTCATGCGGCACCTCCGCAGGCAGGCAGGCGGGCAGTGGCGAAATGCGAGAGGGAAGCCAGGAGGAACATGGGGACTCCGTGGTCGGACGTGGACGAACCATGACGCATCTGCCGACGTCCGACCAGGAACGACGCGATGCGTCGATGGTCTCGCCAGACCGATACGGCCGAATACGCCACGGCCGCAGGCCGAGTGTGTTGACGCATTCGCTTTCCGGGGATGGAAAGCAGGCTACTCCCCAAAGACGAAGGGCAGTCTAGCCGAGCCGGCCGCTTTCGGCAAGCGTGTGCGGTCATGCCGCTTCATTCGGGATGGTAAGCCGCCTTCTGCCGGACGCACATGCCATTCCAGGAAGCAATCGGTGTGCGCGCGCGGCGGCGTCACGCGCGTGTCACGCAGCGCCGGCCGGGAAATACAGCGCGAACGTCGTGCGTCCGCCCTGGCTCACGACCTCGACCTTGCCGCGGTGCAGTTCGACGATCGACTTGACGATCGCGAGCCCGAGCCCCGCGTTGCGCGCCGCGCCGTGCCGCGACGAATCGATCCGGTAGAAGCGCTCGAAGATCCGCTCGATCTGTTCGGGCGGAATCGCCACGCCGCGGTTCGTGACTTCGACGACCGCGAAGCCGGGCCGGGTCGAGACGGCCAGCTCGATCGTCGACCCGGCTTCCGCGTGTTCGAGCGCGTTCGACGCGAGGTTGCTGACGGCGCGGCGGAACAGCGTCGCGTCCGCGACGATCGGCGCTTCGCCGCGCACGTCGAGCCGCACGCCGGCCTCGTCGGCCAGCGCCTGGAAATACGACGCGAGCCGGCGCAGTTCGTTGCCGGCGTCGAGTTCGGCGGTCTTCAGGTGCTGCCGCGCGTTGTCCGTGCGCGCGAGAAACAGCATGTTCTCGATCATCCGCTGCAGCCGTTCGCATTCCTCGATGTTCGATTCGATCAGCGCTTCGTATTCCTCGGTGGTGCGGGCGCGCGACAGCGTGACCTGCGACGCGCTGATCAAGTTCGCGAGCGGCGTGCGCATGTCGTGCGCGAGGTCGGACGAGAACTGCGACAGCCGCACGAACGCGCGCTCGAGCCGGTCGAGCATCCGGTTGACCGAGGTGGCGAGCTCGCGTAACTCGACCGGGCCGCCGCGCGCGTCGAGACGCGCGTTGAGGTTGTGCGCCTCGATGCGCGACGTCTGCCGGCCGAGGCTCTCGACCGGACGCAGGCCGCGGGACGCGACCGCGTAGCCGAGCGCGCCGACCAGCAGCGCGCCGAGCGCGGCCGCGAGCCAGATGTCGACGCGATAGCTTTCGAGCAGCGACTGGCGATCGGCCGCCGTGCGCGCCACCGCGACCTGGACGGTTTCGCCCGACGGCAACGTGGCGCGTGCACGCACGCAGCGCGACGGGCCGATGCCGGGCGGCGCGCAGCTGAACGGGCTGGCGGCCGCGCGCGAGGCACCGGCCGGCTGCGGCCGTGCGATCACCGATGCGAGCGTGTGGCCGGCCGCGTCGGTGTGTTCGACGAGCGGGCGGTTCGCGCCGTCGTAGATGCCGAGATAGACGCCCGGATGCGACAGCAGCACTTCATGGAAGACGGCCGGGTCGGCGCGCAGGGCGGCGGTCGAGCCGCTCGCCCGCGCGAGCTGCAGGAACTGGTCGAGCTTGCCGGCGATTTCGATGTCGTCGCGCCGGGTCAATTCGGCGGACAGCGAGCGGTACAGGTACGCGCCGGTCAGCGCGAACACGAGCGCGGCCACGGCCGCGAACGCGAGCGTCAGGCGCCGAAGCAGCGAATACGGGGCGGGGCCGCCGGTCACGCGCGATCCTCGAGCACGTAGCCCATCCCGCGGATCGTGTGGATCAGCTTCTTCTCGTATGCGTTGTCGATTTTCGCGCGCAGGCGCTTGATCGCCGCATCGACGACGTTCGTGTCGCTGTCGAAATTCATGTCCCAGATCTGCGATGTGATGAAGGTGCGCGTGAGCACTTCGCCCTCGCGTTCCGCGAGCAGCTGCAGCAGCGCGAATTCCTGCGCGGTCAGGTCGATGCGGGTGTCGGCGCGCCGCACGCGGCGCTTGATCAGGTCGACTTCCAGATCGGCGACCTGCAGGATCTCGCGCGCATTGCGCGGCGCACGGCGCAGCAGCGAGCGGATGCGGGCGAGGAACTCCGCATACGCGAACGGCTTGAGCAGGTAGTCGTCGGCGCCCAGTTCGAGCCCCGTGACCTTGTCCTCGATCGCCTCCCGGGCCGTCAGCAGCAGCACCGGCGTCTGCTTCTGCGCGCGCAGGCGCCGAAGCACCTCGAAGCCGTCCAGTTCCGGCAGCATCACGTCGAGCACGACGAGATCGAAATCCTCGTGCAGCGCGAGGAACAGCCCGTCCTGGCCGTTCTCGGCGACGTCGACCGTGTAGCTCGCCTCCGTCAGCCCCTTGCGGAGGTACGACGCCATCTTGGGTTCGTCTTCGACTATCAGTATCCGCATGGTGGTGCAGGCCGTGGGTGATTCCGGCCGGTCAGTGTAACGCGTGAGCTTACGGCGCCGCGCGTGCGCGAAAGATGACCGGCGGATGACGGAATTGTCATCCGGCGCGCGTGCGATGCCGTGCCGCCCTTCATGAAAATCCGGTCATGTTTCGGCCATGTCGTCGTCACGCCGGCGACGATAAGCTGCGGCCGTCTTGTGTCCGGAGCGCGCCATCGCGGCGCCGCTCCCGTTCATCCGGTCATTGTCTGCCTGATTCCGCATCCATGTCGTACTGGCGCAAATTCATCCTCGTCGTGCTGCTGGCGCTGTGCGTGCCGATCCAGTCGTTCGCGACCGGGTCGATGCGGTGCGCGGGCACGGTCGCTGCGGTGCCGCATGCGGAGCATGGGGCGAGCGCCGCTGCGCCCGCTGCGTCGCATGCGATGCAGCGCATGCACGGCGAACCGCATGAGCACGACAACCACTCGCGGCATGCGACGCCTTGTTCCGCCTGCGGATCCTGCTGTTTCGGCACGGGCATGGCGGCGGTGCCTGCGGTGCCCGTTACGTCGGACATCGGTACCGCGATCGTCTCTTTCGCGCCTTCGACCGTCGTCGTGTCGTTCCTGACCGGCGGCATCGACAGGCCGCCGCGCCGGATTTCCGTCTAGTCCCTGCCCGCGGCCACCGGCCGCGATCCACACACGGTGCCGGCGAACGCCCGACGTCCGCCGCACGACTCACGACTCACGACGAGAAACATCCATGCGATTGATCATTGCGGCGCTGCTTGGCGCGGCGAGCCTCGTGCCGTCGCTCGCGCCCGCGCAAACCGCCTTTCCCGATCCGGCCGATGCGGCCGCGTCGGTGCCGGACGTCACGACGACGTCCGCGTTCGACGGCTACGTGCCGTATCGCGACGACGCCGGCCCGGGCTGGAAGCAACTGAACCGGGACGTGATGGAGCGGCCCGCGAAGGGGGCCACGAAGGGACCCGCGACCGGACACGCGAAGCCCGGAAACCCGGCGGGCGGCGCAGCCCATTCGATGCACGGAGAGGCCGGGCAATGATGCGATTTGCGATTTCACCGCGATTCGGCGCGACCATGCTCGCGCTGGCATTCCTCGCCGGCTGCACGACGTTTTCGAAGGACGGCGGCTTCGGCGCCGTGTCGTCCGCCGCATCCGAGCGGATCGGGAAAGACGCCGTCATCGTCAGGACCGATGCCGACCGCGAAGCCGTTGACAAGCGGACGAAGGAATTGCTCGCGAAACCGCTGTCGATGGACGACGCGGTGCAGCTTGCGCTGCTGAACAATCGCGGCTTGCAGGCGTCGTATGCGGAACTCGGGCTGTCGGAGGCCGATCTCGTGCAGGCCGGCCGGCTGCCGAATCCGCGCTTCTCGTTCAGCCGCACGCGGGCCGGCGACGGCGAACTGAGTCTCGGCCGTACGTTCTCGGCCAACGTGTTCGCGCTGCTGATGCTGCCGCTCGCGACGAACATCGAACGCCGCCGCTTCGAGCAGACCAGGCTCGAGACGGCCGACGCGATGCTGAAGGTCGCGGCCGACGCGCGCCGTGCGTATGTCGAAGCCGTCGCCGCCGAACAGGCCGCGAACTACGCGCAACAGGTGCGCGATGCCGCGAGCGCGGCCGCCGAACTCGCGCAGCGCATGCGGCAGGCCGGCAATTCCAGCCGGCTCGACTACGCACGCGAACAGGCGTTCCACGCGGACGCGGTCGCACAGCAGGCGAAGGCGCAACAGCAGGCCGTGGCCGCGCGCGAGAAGCTCACGCGCGCGATGGGGTTGTGGGGCGAGCGCACGCGGTACACGCTGCCCGAGCGCTTGCCCGACCTGCCGAAGGCGCGCCCCGATCTGCCCGATCTCGAACGCTATGCGATGAGCAACCGCCTCGACATCCAGGCCGCGAAGCTGCGGACGCAGGGCGTCGCGTCGTCGCTCGGGCTCAGCAAGGCGACACGCTTCGTCAACGCGGTCGATCTCGGCTACGTGAACAACTACGAGACCGACAAGGGGCACGAGCACGGCTACGAGATCAGCGTGGAGATTCCGCTGTTCGACTGGGGCGGCGCGAAGGTCGCGCGGGCCGAGGCCGTCTACATGCAGTCGGCGAACCGGCTCGCGCAGACGGCCATCGACGCGCGCTCGGAAGTGCGCGAATCGTATGCGGCATACACGACGCGCTACGACGTCGCGAAGCACTATCGCGACGAAGTCGTGCCGCTGCGTAGAACGATCTCGGACGAGTTGCTGCTGCGTTACAACGGGATGCTCGCGAGCGTGTTCGAGCTGCTGGCCGATGCGCGCGAGCAGGTCGGCGCGGTGAATGGCTACATCGATGCACTAAAGGACTACTGGCTCGCTGAAACCGATCTGCAGGCGGCCGTCGGCGGCCGGCTGCCGACTGGGCAGACAACGCAGGCGCAGCCGATGCAGGCAACGCAGGCAACGCAGGCGACGCAGCCGACGCAGGCAACACAGGCAACACAGGCAACACAGGCAACACAGGCAACACAGGCAACACAGGCAACACAGGCAACACAGGCAACACAGGAAACGCAGGCAACGCAGGCAACGCAGGCAACACAGCCAACACAGCCAACACAGCCAACACAGCCAACACAGCCAACACAGCCAACGCCGCGCGCGGACGCTCCCGCCGCATCCACGCCCGACGCTGCGTCGCGGCCGGCTTCTTCACCCGTGGCGCAACCAGCGCCCGCAACGCATCCGGAAGGTCATTGACATGGTGTCCCGTCGACAATTTCTCAGCGGCTCGGGTGCCGCGCTGCTCGGTGCGGCGATGGTCAGCAAGGCCGGCGCGGCGTCGCTGCCCGAAGCGCCCACGATGGCGAAGGCCGGCACGCAGCCGCCGCTCGTGCCGCCCAACGGCCGCCCGTACACGCCCGTCGCGACGCTGAACGGCTGGACGCTGCCGTGGCGCATGAAGAACGGCTGGAAGGAGTTCCACCTGACGGCCGAACCCGTCGTGCGCGAGATGGCGCCCGGGATGAACGCGAACCTGTGGGGCTACAACGGCCAGTCGCCGGGCCCGACGATCGAGGCCGTCGAAGGCGACAAGGTCCGCATCTTCGTGACGAACCGCTTGCCCGAGCACACCACGATCCACTGGCACGGGCTGCGGCTGCCCAACGGCATGGACGGCGTCGGCGGCCTTACGCAGCCGCATATCCCGCCCGGCAAGACCTTCGTCTACGAGTTCCAGCTGGAGGCGCACGGCACGTTCATGTATCACCCGCACGCCGACGAGATGGTGCAGATGGCGATGGGGATGATGGGCATGTTCATCGTGCATCCGAAGGATCGCGCGACGATGGCGGTCGATCGCGACTTCGTCTTTCTGCTCGCCGCGTACGACATCGATCCGGGCAGCTACACGCCGCGCGTCAACGAGATGACGGACTTCAACATGTGGACGTTCAACTCGCGCGTGTTTCCGGGCATCGACCCGCTGCCGGTGCGGGCGGGCGATCGCGTGCGGATTCGTTTCGGCAACCTGACGATGACGAACCATCCGATCCACCTGCACGGCTACAGCTTCGAGGTCGCCGGCACCGACGGCGGCTGGATTCCGCCGGCGGCGCGCTGGCCGGAGGTGACGGCCGACGTCGCGGTCGGCCAGATGCGCGCGATCGAGTTCACCGCCGATCGTCCGGGCGACTGGGCGTTCCATTGCCACAAGTCGCATCACACGATGAACGCGATGGGCCACCAGGTGCCGAACCTGATCGGCGTGCCGCAGAAGGATCTCGCGCAGAAGATCGGCAAGCTCGTGCCCGACTACATGGCGATGGGCAGCACCGGCGGCGCGATGGGCGGCATGGAAATGCCGCTGCCCGACAACACCCTGCCGATGATGACGGGCACCGGCCCGTTCGGGCCGCTGGAGATGGGCGGCATGTTCACGGTCTGCAAGGTGCGGCAGGGGCTCGGCCGCAACGACTATCGCGATCCGGGCTGGTTCCGGCATCCGAAGGGCACCGTCGCCTACGAATACACCGGCGAATTGCCGGACGGTTGAGCGGCAGGCAGCATGCGGCGGCGCGTGACGATGCGGCCGCCGGTTTTCGTTTCACTCACTCAGGAGCACGCACGATGAAGAAGGAACTGGTTTCGATTGCAACGGGTTGCATGCTGGCGTTTTCCGCCGCGTCGTACGCGGCCGGCGACATGGCCGGCATGGACATGAGCGGCGGCGCGATGCAGGGCGCCGACGCGAAGCGCGGGATGTCGCACGGCGAGATCCGCAAGATCGATACGGGCACGGGCAAGCTGACGATCAAGCACGGTCCGCTGGACAACCTCGGGATGGATGCGATGACGATGGTGTTCAAGGTCAAGGATCCGGCGATGCTGTCGCAGGTGAAGGTGGGCGACAAGGTCGACTTCGTCGCCGAGGACGTGAGCGGCGCGCTGACCGTCGTTGAGCTGAAGAAACCGTGATGACGGGCATGACCATGAAGATCACCACTTTCGGGCGGCTGGCCGCCCTCGCCACGGCCGGCGCGATCGCCGCCGCCGTGCCGGCCGCGGCATTCGCGCACGGCAAGCTGGAAAGCGCCGCGCCGGCGACGGGCAGCACGGTCGATACCGCGCCCGACACGTTGCGCCTTGCGTTCAACGAAGACCTCGAACCGGCGTTCAGCTCGGTGAAGGTGTCGGACGCGAGCGGCAACGCCGTCGCGCACGAAAAGGCGAAAGTCGATGCGTCGAACCCGCGCGTGATGACCGTCGCGATCCCGAAGCTCGCGCCCGGCGCGTACACGGTGCAGTGGGTGGCGATGACCGCCGACGCGCATCGCACCAAGGGTACCTATACGTTCAGGGTGAAGGGGTGAACGAGGGCTTCGTCGGCCTCCTGAGGCTCGTGTCGGTGGCGATCCAGAACACCGGGTTCGCCGTCATCGTCGGCGCGCTGCTCGGCAGCCACTGGCTCGCGCGCGGCGAGTCGGCGTGGCAGCACGGCATCGCGCGGCGTCTCGTCGCGACGCTGCGCATCGCGTCCGTCGTGTCGCTGCTCGCGAGCACCACCGCGTTCTGGGCACACTGCGCGCTGATGAGCGACGTGTCGATGCTGGACGCCGGGCCGGCCGTCCGCTCGATGCTCGCCGGCACCGGCTTCGGCCACGCGTGGCTGGCCAGTGCGGTGTTCACGGCGGTCGTCGTGCTGCTGTCGTTGCTTCGGGATGCGAACGACACGCGCTTTCCGTTCGCGATGTGGGCCGCACTCGCGGGCGTCGCACTCGCGCGCAGCAACGGCGGGCATCCGGTCGACGCGGGGCTGTTCAGCGTGCCGGTGTGGGTCGACTGGCTGCATCTGCTGGCGATCAGCGCGTGGGTCGGGCTCGTGTTCGTGACGGCGTTCGGCGTGATGCCGCGTCTTGCCGGCATGCCCGCGAGCGAACGCACGACCGGCGCATCGTTCGTGCAGTCGCTGTCGGATGCGTCGACGTATGCGTTGATCGTGCTGTTCGCGACCGGCGCTTACAACGGCTGGCGCGGTGTCGATACGCCCGCGAACCTGCTTGCGTCGACGTACGGACAGATCCTGCTGTTCAAGCTCGCGCTCGTGCTGATCGCGGCGGCGCTCGGCGGGCACAACCGGTTCTTCGAGATGCCGAAGCTGCTGGCGGCGCTGAAGGACCCGGCCGCTGCGACGCCGGCCGGCCTGTTGCGCCGGTTCGGCGCGGTGCTGCGGATCGAGGCGGTCGTGCTGGCCGGCGTGCTGATGGTGGCTGCCGTGCTCGTGTCGAGCGCGTTGCCGGGGACGGTTTAGCTCCACGGTTGGCGGGGCGAAGCCGGCATCGGGAAATCGTCGCAACAGGGGGCGGGATTCGTCAGGCGATTTCCCGCTTTCCGACCGCGGGCGCGCGGTCGATCGCCATCGCGCAGCGGTGTCGAAGATTACGTTCATCTGTCTTCCGGTTACTAACAACTGTCATCGAGCGCCGCTAAGCTTTCGCTATCCTCACAACCGGGATTCCCCGCCATGCGCTCGACAATCCGCCTGTTTGCCCCGCTATTGCTGCTTCCCACGCTTGCCGCACCGGTCTTCGCCGCCACTGCCGCCCCCGTCAGCCCGAACTGCGGCGGCAGCACGACGCCGATCGCCGACATCCAGGGGCCGGGTGCGCCGTCGCCGCTCGCCGGGCAGAACGTGTCGATCGAAGCGGTCGTCACCGCCGATTTCGGCGGCACGGACGGCTTCGGCGGCTTCTTCGTCCAGCAGGCCGACGCGCAGCGCCGCAACCAGCCGGGCGTGTCCGAAGGCCTGTTCGTCTATGCGCCGAAAGCGCGCGCGAAGGCCGGCGATCTCGTGCACGTGAGCGGCAAGGTCGAGGAAAAATACGGGCAGACGCAGCTGACGCTGTCGGGCGCGATCGCGGTGTGCGCGAACGGCCAGACGGTCACGCCCGCGACGCTCACGCTGCCGGTCGACAACCCGAACGCGTTCGCCGCGTACGAAGGGATGCGCGTGCGCCTGCCGCAGACGCTCACCGTCACCGACAACTACGAGCTCGGCCGCTACGGCAGCGTGATGCTGAGCAACGGCCGCCTGCACACGCCGACGAGCGTGGTGCCGCCGTCGCAGGCGCAGACGCAGATCGATGCGAACGCACGCAACCGGCTGATCCTCGACGACGGCTCGAACAAGCAGAACCCGGCGACCGTGCCGTATCCGGCGCCCGAACTGTCGGCCGCCAACACGCTGCGCTCGGGCTACACCGTGCGCGACGTCGAAGGCGTGCTCGAGGTGCGTTACGGCGCATGGCGCGTGCAGCCGCTGCCCGGCGCGGCCGCGCCGGCGTTCGACGCGCGTGCGAACCCGCGCACCAACGCGCCGGCGCGCGATCCGAAATCGAACCTGCGCGTCGCGTCGTTCAACGTCCTCAACTACTTCAACGGCAACGGTCTCGGCGGCGGCTTCGACGATCCGAACAACCGCGGCGCGAAGAGCTACCCGGAATTCCAGCGCCAGGAAGCGAAGATCGTCAGTGCGCTGAAGGCGCTCGACGCCGACGTGATCGGCCTGATGGAAATCCAGAACAACGGCTATGGCGAACTGAGCGCGGTGCGCCAGCTCGCGGCGAAGCTCGGCAGCCACTGGCGCGTGGTCGACCCGGGCACGTCGCGCCTCGGCGGCGACGCGATCACGGTCGCGATGATCTACGACAGCCGCACGGTCGAACCCGTCGGCCGCGCGTCGACGCTCGCGATCGACGACAAGAACCGCCAGCCGCTCGCGCAGTCGTTCCGCCGGATCGGCGGCAAGCAGGCGCTGACGATCGCGGTCAACCACCTGAAGTCGAAGAACTGCCCGGACGCGGCGAACGACGATCTCGACCAGGGCGACGGCCAGGGCTGCTGGAACCCGACGCGCACGCGCGCGGCCGCGAAGCTGGCCGACTGGCTCGCCGGCACGCCGACGGGCGTCGCGGGGCAGGGCACGCTGCTGATCGGCGACTTCAACAGCTATACGTACGAAGACCCGATCCGCCTGCTCGAATCGCGCGGCTACCGCAACCTCGTGTCGCGCTGGATCGGCGCGAACGCGTACAGCTACGTGTACAACGGCGAAGCCGGCTACCTCGATCACGCGCTCGCGTCGCTGCCGCTCGCATCGCACGTGAAGGCCGTGCACGAATGGCACATCAACGCGGACGAGCCGCTCGCGCTGCAGTACACGCTCGCGTACAAGTCGGCCGAGCAGCAGAAGACCTTCTACGCGCCGGATGCGTATCGTTCGTCGGACCACGATCCGGTGCTGATCGATATCGCGCTGCCGGGCGGCGGGCGCTGATTTCCTCCACGTCGAACCTCTGAAGTACGGCGTGCGGCGCTGCCGCACGTCGTCGCGTGAGTCGGCGGCGGCGCGCAAATCATGCGTTGTCGCTCGCTCACCGGCCTCTCTCTCCTCCATGCATCACGTGCCCGATTCGCGATCGCCGCAATCCGATCCGGAACGCGTGGCGCGAATGATCGCTTCTTCGTTGCGAATACCCGCGTATTACGCATCAATGCCGTTCAGTGCATCCGATGGTTTAATTCCGATATCGGGTAAATAATTCCTCGGTGCATCGTGCAAATGGTCGGAATCGGTATTTTGTGGATGATGTCGGGCTTTATTCAATGATTCGCTCTAATCGAATTCGGATAATTAAAATGAAAGAAAAATCCTGTCGATTTGAAGGGCTTTTGCGCGCGATTCCAATACTCGCCAAGCGCTACGGGATCTGCGCAAAACGGACGGCATTTCAGGAAAAATGATTCACGCAACGTGTCTAGTTCGAACAATCGTTTTTCTTTCAAATACCAGACACTGACCGCCGTTCGCATCATAAGAGATTTTTTAATATCGGAATGATCTTTGACAACGCGGCGCAGCACCGCCTATTTTTGTCATGTCGTAAATATTGGTAATACGATAAGTCGTCGAAACTGCCAGGGGGCGGCGTTCCCGCATCATTCTCCGCCAGCAGTTTGCTGTGTCTGTATCAAGTTCAGTCTCTCGAAGAAGTCCATTCCCCAACCGCCGTCTGCCGACCGTGCAACGCGAGTGGCGGGTATGCCTGCGCGTTTTTCGCCGGCGATGGCGGCCTGTGTGAAGCGGTATCCGACCCAACACAAGGATCGAGGCATGAAACCAGACAGGAGCATTACCGGCAGCCGCCGCGCACGTCGCGGCCGGCTGGCCGGGCTGGGCGCATTGACCGTCGTGACGATGGTGCTTGCGGGCTGCGGCGGCGACGATTCGTCGTCGGTCGGCGCATCGAGCCTCGCGCAGGCCACCGCCAGCCAGCAGGCCGGCGCGCAACAGGCGGCCGGCAGCCAGACGCCGGCGGCGAACCAGCCTTACGTCGACCCCGTCGCCTATTCGATGAACGCGACCGACGGCCTCGCGGCCGCGCAGGTCTCGGAGAAGGCGGCGGTGATGCATTACCAGTGGCAATCCGGCGGCACGACGGTCAGCTACACGACGGCCACCGGCCACCTGACCGCGCAGGACGCGAACGGCAACGCGGAAGCGTCGATGTCGTACGTCGCGTACACGGTGCCGAGCACGAACGGCAAGCCGCGCCCCGTCACGTTCGTCTACAACGGCGGCCCGGGCTCGTCGTCGATCTGGCTGCGGCTCGGCTCGTTCGCGCCGACGCGTGTCGCCACGCCCGATCCGCTGTTCGGCAGCAACTGGCCGAACTATCCGCTCGTCGACAACGCGGAAAGCCTGATCGACACGACCGACCTCGTGTTCATCGACCCGCCGGGAACCGGGCTGTCGGAAGCCGTGCTGCCGAACACCAACCAGAAGTACTGGGGTTCGGATGCGGACGTCAACATCATGCGCGACTTCATCCAGCGCTACCTGAACGTCAACAACCGCGGCACGTCGCCGATCTACCTGTACGGTGAATCGTACGGCACGCCGCGTACCGACATGCTCGCGCTGGCGCTCGAATCGGCCGGCGTGCACCTGACGGGGATCGTGCTGCAGTCGGCGATCCTGAACTACTTCGCCGATGCGGTGGAAGCGGTCGCGATCACGCAGTCGACCGAAGGGCTGCTGCTCGAGACCGATACCGTGGCCGGCTACCTGCCCGGCTATGCGGCGGTCGCGGCGTACTTCAACCAGGTGTCGCCGGCGCCGGTCAATCCCTATCTGTATGCGCTGCAGACCGAGTTGTTCACAACGCTGATCTACAACCAGCTGCAGCAGTACTCGCAGTCGTGGGTGCTGAGCCAGCTCGGCATTCCGGACGCGCTCGGCACGCCGGTGTTCCCGAGCGATGCGACGCTGACGCTGTGGTCGTTGCCGTCGAGCCTCACGCAGCACGCGCTGCGCGACTACTTCAACGCGAATCCGTTCGGCACGAACCTGGTGCCCGGCACGACGATCGGCCGCTACGACGGACGCGTGTCGTTGCCGAACGCCGACCCGCGGTTGCAAACGGACGGCGATCCGTCGGACATCCTGATCTCGCAGCCGTTCACCAACGCGCTCGCGACGCAGATGCCCGACTACCTCGGCTACACCGCGCCGAACGCGACCTACCTGCCGCTGAACGACAACATCATCCAGGTGTGGGACTTCTCGCATGACGGCCAGCCGATGCCCGACACGATCCCCGATCTGCTGGGCGCGCTGCAGCTCAATCCGAAGCTCCGGGTGCTCGCGGAGAACGGCCTCCACGATCTGGCGACACCGTTCTTCAACACCGAGAAGCAACTCGCGCGGCTGCAGACGGTGAAGGGGCTGAACCCGAAGCTGCAGGTGAACTTCTTCCAGGGCGGGCACATGACGTATCTGGATGACGTGGCCCGTCCGCAGATGAAGCGCGACCTGAAGCTCTTCTATCAGGGCCGGCGGATTCCGACCGCGCTGACGCTGCACACGCTGCCGCCGCCGTGGCCGGACGAGAACCCGGCCGGCACGCCGACCGGCGCCGCGCCGGGCGCGACCACCGCGACGACGCTGGCAACGGCACCGTAAACCGTAAACGACGGACTCCTTGCGAAAAGGAACCCTCTATTCATCCATTGAATGCGAGTGATCATGTCCCTAATCAACTTGATGCGGCGTATGTCCCCGTTGATCGTCCTCGGTGCCGTGATGAGCAGCGCCTACGCATTGCCGCCGCAGGCGGTGGCGCCGGTGAAGCTGCCGCGCGGCGGGCACGGCGTCGACGGCCCGTTCTTTCCTTCGACCCGCGTGGCGCCGGTATTGCCGTCGACCGGCGCGACGCTGCAGCAGCAGGCGCAGAAGCGCGTCGATGCCCGGCTCGGCGGCAACACGGTACTGAGCAACGGCGCGGCGGTGACGAAAGCGCAGGCGCAGAGGGGCGGGCTCGGGTTCGTCGCGAAGCACTTCGACGAGATCGATGCGAAACACACCGGTCGCGTGACGATGAGCGATGTGCGGCAGTTCATCCAGCAGCGGCAGGTGCAGGCGCAGCAGGAACAGCAGGAGTGACGGTGTAGCCAGGTCGCGCGCGGGAGGGCGGCCGGTGTCGGCCGGTGCCGATGGGGGTCGGCCGCTCGACCGCGGCGGCGGCCTGCCTTCAACCTCCGCGGCGCACGTTCGGCCGCGGCTTTCTTCATCGAAGTTCGGTTCACGCGCGGGCAACGCGAAGCCGCGTCATGCTTCATGCGATCGACGCTCAGCCTTCCCGGTGCGCGTAGCGCCTCGCCGTCGCCGACGGCAACTCGCCGAACATCGCGCGGTAGTCCTGCGCAAAACTGCTCAGGTGCCAGAAGCCCCACTTCGTCGCGGCCGACGTCACGGACCCGCCGAGCCGCAGCTCGCGGCGAACGTGATTCAGCCGGACCGCGCGCAGGTACGCGATCGGATTCAGGTTGAGCGTGTCGTTGAACGCGTACTGCGCGGTACGCCGGCTGATGCCGAGCTGCACGCACAGTTCGGCGATCGACAGCGGGCACGTCGACGCATCCTGCAGCCGCGCCTGCACCGCGTTGACGAGCGACCAGTACTTCGTCGGCCGCGTCGCGAGGGCGTTCGCATCCGGCGCGGGCATCGTCATTGCTTCTGAAATCGCATACAGCACGGTCCGTTCGAGCAGTTCGATCCGCGCCGGCGTCGTCACGTCCTCGATCGGCGTGCTCTTCGCGGCCGCGGCCATCGTGTGGCGCAGCAGGTCGCGCAGGCGGTCCGCGACCTGGGGCGTCATCGGGATCAGCGGCGCGAAGGTGCGCGCGCGCAGCGACGCGGCGAGCGTGCGCATCGCTTCCGTCGACAGCTTGTCGGGCTCGATCTCGACGTTCACGAGCACGTGCCGGTCGGGCGAATAGAACTCGAACACCGGCTGGCTGGAAAACACGTGGAGGCTGTCGCGCCCGCTCTTCTCGCCGCACATGCGCGCATGCCCTTCGAGTTCCAGCGGCACGGCCACCGCGATGCGGTCCGACGGCACCGCGCCCTGCTGCAGGATCACCTTGTCGAGGTCTTCGACCAGGAGCCGGATGCCGCCGAGCGACACGATGGACGACGAACCATGAAACCGGCCGCCCGAGATCTGCGTGTAGTTGAGATGCCAGCCGTCGAAGATCCGCGCCTGTTCCTCCACGTCGGTGAACGCGCAGAACGCCACCGCGCGTGCGAACGGCGGGGCGCCGGAAAAATCGCTCGGATCGGCGGACGGCGTCATCGGAGTCGGGAAGGGGCGGGCCGGATCGACGCATTGTAGCCGCTGCGCGCGCCGGTCAAAAACCCCGGCGGCCCGATTCCCGGAGAAAACCCTCGCTTGCCGAAATCCGATAGTGAAAAGCCGGCCGGCGCAATACCTTTGGTACGAACGGAACACAACGCATCGCGCCGGCGCCGGGAGCATCCCGCTTCGTTGCCGGACGAACCGAACACGGCTGCCGGCGCGGGTCCGGCGGCACTTTTCTGGAGAGACGTCGATGGAGCTTCCACGTGGCGGGTTCTGGCGGAACTGGGTCGGCAATCAGTCGTGCGTCGCCGCGCACATGGCGTCGCCGACCAGCGAGGCGGAAATCGCCGAACTGGTGCAGGCCGCGACGCGCCAGGGCAAGAACGTCCGATGCTCGGGATCGGGACATTCGTTCACGCCGATCGTCGCGACGAGCGGCCTGCTGCTGTCGCTGAAGGACTACGAGGGCATCGTCGCGGTCGACGAGCGACGCAAGCGCGTCACGGTGAAGGCCGGCACGCGGATCAATGCGGTGACGCGTCATCTGAAGGACATCGGTTTCTCGCTCGTCAACCAGGGCGACATCGATTCCCAGGCGATTGCCGGTGCGCTCGCAACCGGCACGCATGGCACGGGGACGACGCTGGGCAACCTGTCGTCGCAGGTGGTCGGGATGCGGATCGTTCGCCCCGACGGCTCGATCATGGAAGTGAGCGACCAGCAGGACCTCGATCTGCTGCACGCGACCCAGGTGAACCTCGGCCTGTTCGGCGTGGTGTCGGAGCTGACGCTGCAGGTGACCGACGCGTTCTGGTTGCACGACCGCGTGTGGCGCGAGGACTTCGAGGCGCTGATGGAACAGTACGACGACCTCGCGGCGAAGCATCGCCATTTCGGGTTCTTCTGGTGCCCGACGTCCGAAAGCCGTCACCTGTACTGCCTGCCGGACACCACGAAGGTGTCGAATTCGAAGAAGGACTACGACGTGTGCGAGATCAAGGTGATGGACATCACCGACGAGCGCACGTTCTACGAAGGCGAGCACGAGAAGATCGCGTACAGCTCCGAGGTCTACGCGATTCATTACGTCGCGAACTTCCACGAGCTCGAATACGCGGTGCCCGCCGAACACGGCAAGGAAGCGCTGCGCCGCGTGCGCGAGCTGATCCTCACGAAGCATCGCGACTGCATCTTCCCGGTCGAGTACCGCTTCACGAAGGGCGACCCGGCGTGGATCAGCCCGTTCAATCATCAGGATAGCGTGACGATTTCGTGCTCGGGCGGTCCGAACGGCGTCGACTACTGGCCGTTCCTGAAGGACGTCGACGACATCCTGCGCGACTACGGCTCGCGTCCGCACTGGGGCAAGCTGCACTTCACGAACCGCGACGACGTGGACCGCTGGTTCCCGAAGGCCGAGGCGTTCCGCGAACTGCGCCGCAGCGTGGACCCTGAAGGCCATTTCCTCAACGATCATCTTCGGACGCTGTTCAGCTGAGCGGTCCGAACGAACCAGACTGGAGAACGACTCATGAATGTCAAGATCGACGGGCGCCTGGCCGGCAAGGTCGCCATCGTGAGCGGCGGCGCGGGCGGATGCGGCGCCGCCGCGTCGGAACTGTTCGCCGCGCAGGGGGCGAAGGTGGCGATCATCGACCGCGACGGCGACGCGGCCGACACGCTCGCGTCGCGGCTGCGCGAGGCCGGCTTGCAGGCGATCGGCCTCGGCGCCGACGTGTCGAAGCAGTCCGACGTGCGGAACGCGGTCGACGCGGCCCGCAAGCAGTTCGGCAACGCGGACATCCTGTTCAATCACGCGGGCACGCTGATCGTCAAACCGTTCCTCGACATCGAGGAGTCGGAGTGGGACTGGCTGATGGGCGTGAACGTGAAGAGCATGTTCCTGATGACGCAGGCGGTGCTGCCGCAGATGCTGGAAAAAGGGCGCGGCAGCATCGTCTGCACGTCGTCGATCTCGGCCGTCTGCGCGACGCCCGGCGAAGTGCTGTATGACGCGACCAAGGGCGCATGCCACATGTTCGCGCGCGCGATCGCCGTCGAATACCGCGATCGCGGCATCCGCTGCAATGCGCTCGCGCCCGGGTTCATCCGCACGCCGCACGGGATGCGCGAGCTGAGGGATCTGCAGGCGATGGGCGTGGACGCGACCGAAGCGGCTATCGCAGTGCAGCAAGGCCGGCTGTGCGAGCCGTCGGAAGTGGCGGCGGCCGCACTGTTCCTGGCGTCGGACGAATCGAGCTTCGTCAACGGCACCCATCTGTTCGTCGACAACTGTTTCTCCGCCGTTTAGGCCCCGATATTCGCAGGAAGCCGACGGGCAGGCGCGAGCTCCCCAGGAACGGCAGGTTCTGTCGAAGGTTCCGCAGCGATGCGGACCTTCGATTTTTTTTGCCGGTTCGCCGCGCGATGTGTCCTAGCGGATTGTCGTAATCCTTCTATCTGAACGAATCTGCGTCTGCTGGAATGGCAATGCCGAATCACCGTTCAGCCGGCGTCGCGGGGCGGCATGGTTGTCGACGTCATCGAGCGCCGGTCCGGCGCTCGACTTCGCGGGTCCGGGCAAGTCCGGCCCACCAGGGTCAATCCATCACTCTCTTTTGATCAATCATCATGTTCAATCGCACTACCAGCACCGTCGCCAACGTCGATCCGGAACTCTGGACTGCCATTCAGGACGAGAACCGCCGCCAGGAAGATCACATCGAGCTGATCGCGTCGGAAAACTACACGAGCCCGGCCGTGATGGCCGCACAGGGTTCGCAGCTCACGAACAAGTACGCGGAGGGTTATCCGGGCAAGCGCTACTACGGCGGCTGTGAGTACGTCGACGTGGTCGAGCAGCTGGCGATCGACCGTGTGAAGCAGCTGTTCGGCGCGGAAGCCGCGAACGTGCAGCCGAACTCGGGTTCGCAGGCGAACCAGGGCGTGTTCTTCGCGATGCTCAAGCCGGGCGACACGATCATGGGGCTGAGCCTCGCGCATGGTGGCCACCTGACGCACGGCTCGCCGGTGAACATGTCTGGCAAGTGGTTCAACGTCGTCAGCTACGGCCTGAACGAACAGGAAGACATCGACTACGACGCGGCCGAGAAGCTGGCTAACGAGCACAAGCCGAAGCTGATCGTTGCGGGCGCATCGGCGTTCGCGCTGAAGATCGACTTCGAGCGTCTGGCGAAGATCGCGAAGTCGGTCGGCGCGTACCTGATGGTCGACATGGCGCACTACGCCGGCCTGATCGCAGCGGGCGTGTACCCGAACCCGGTGCCGCACGCCGACTTCGTGACGACGACGACGCACAAGAGCCTGCGCGGCCCGCGCGGCGGCGTGATCCTGATGAAGGCCGAGTACGAGAAGCAGATCAACTCGGCAATCTTCCCGGGTATCCAGGGCGGCCCGCTGATGCACGTGATCGCGGCGAAGGCGGTGGCGTTCAAGGAAGCACTGTCGCCGGAGTTCAAGGAATATCAGCAGAAGGTCGTCGAGAACGCACGCGTGCTGGCTGAAACGCTGGTCAAGCGTGGCCTGCGGATCGTGTCGGGCCGCACGGAAAGCCACGTGATGCTGGTGGACCTGCGCGCGAAGAACATCACGGGCAAGGCAGCGGAAGCGGCGCTCGGCGCGGCGCACATCACGGTGAACAAGAACGCGATCCCGAACGATCCGGAAAAGCCGTTCGTGACGAGCGGCATCCGCCTCGGTTCGCCGGCGATGACGACGCGCGGCTTCGGACCGGCGGAAGCGGAGAAGGTCGGCAACCTGATCGCCGACGTGCTGGAAGCTCCGGAAGATGCCGCGACGATCGAACGCGTACGCGGTCTGGTCGCGGAGTTGACCCAGCGTTTCCCGGTCTACGGCTGAGACGCGGCAATCGGGTTCGACCGTCGATGCGGTTGAGCCTCGCTCGTTCCGAAGCGATGTAAAAAAATCCGGCTCGCACACCGCGAGCCGGATTTTTTGCACTGTGTGCGAATCGGTGTCGCGTCACACGGTCGGATCGACGTTCGCCTCGAGTTCGCGAATACGCTCGTCGTTACGCGTGTCCTTGAGCACCGGCGGCCCGGCGAAGGACTTGCGCACGCCGAACCCGTACCAGATGACCATCAGCACGCCCACGAATGCGACGAGCACGTAGAGCACCTTCTCGTTCGGCGGCTGGATGCCGACGTACGCGAGCACGCACGCGCCCACCAGCGCGAGCAGCGCGCACGGCTTCGACCAGATGCCCAGCTGGAACGGGCCCTTTTCGGTCCACGTGCGCCCTTCGGCGAGCATCCCGGAACCGATCGGCATCGCATACGAGATGAACAGGAACACGGCGCTGCCCGCGCTCAGTACCGAGAACGCGTCGCCGTACAGCGTGACGACGATCGCGAGCACCGCGCACGTCCAGATTGCCGGGCCGGGCGTCCGGTGTTTGTGATTCACGCTGCGCAGCAGCTTCGACGCCGGCAGCCCGCCGTCGCGCGCGAACGCGTACATCATCCGCGACGTCGACATGATCGCGGCGAGCCCGCACACGTAGTTGATGAAGAACATCGCGAGCTCGAGGCAGACGCGCAAGGTCTTCGGGATCGGTGCGAGGATCGCTTCGAAGAAGCCGGTGCCCTGTTTCATCGCGGCGGTCAGGTCGGGCATGACCAGCACGAACGTGCACACCATCACGTAGCCGAACACCGCGGACCAGAACACCGAGCCGATGATGCCGCGCGGCACGTTCTTCGCCGCGTCGTGCGTTTCTTCCGACGTATGCGCGGACGCGTCGAAACCGGTGATCGTGTAGGTCACCAGCAGCAGGCCGGACAGGAACGCGAGCGGCGTGGTCTGCTTCGGCCAGGCGCCGCCGTCGACGCCCGTGTAGTTGGTGAAGGTGACGAGCCGATGCAGGTCGAACGTGACCGGCGAGTAGACCAGCAGCGACACGACCAGCGCGATCGTCACGACGAAGATCAGGTAGCCGGACAG
Source organism: Burkholderia sp. BCC1996 (assembly GCF_905339955.1). Classification (NCBI taxonomy): domain Bacteria; kingdom Pseudomonadati; phylum Pseudomonadota; class Betaproteobacteria; order Burkholderiales; family Burkholderiaceae; genus Burkholderia; species Burkholderia sp. BCC1996. The sequence goes on along the minus strand of NZ_CAJPHM010000014.1, from coordinate 6,116 downwards.
GTCGGTGATCTTGCTCGCGATCCGGATGCCGCGTGCGTTCAGGATCGCCTGCGAAATCGTGATGACCGTGATGAACGCGGTCTGATGCCACCACGTCAGGCTGTCCGGACCGACGCCGAACATCGGTGCGATCAGCGTCTTGAAGAACGGATCGTAGGTGCCGAAGTTGATCGCCGCGATCACGAAGATCAGGCCGATCAGGTTGAGCCACGCCGTCATCCACCCCCATTTCTTCCCGCCGAGGATCGCGCCCCAGTGATAAAGGCCGCCGGCGGTCGGAAACGCGGACGCGATCTGCGACATCGACACCGCGACGATCAGCGCGAACAGCGAGCCGAGCGGCCAGCCGAGGCCGACCGAGGCGCCGCCGGCCGCGGAGAACGCCAGTTGAAACGCGGTGATGCCGCCCGACAGAATGCAGATCACCGAAAACGACACGGCGAAGTTCGAGAAGCCGTTCATGCGTCTCGACAGCTCCTGCGCATATCCCATCTTGTGGAGGAGGCTTACGTCGCTGTCGGTACCTGCATCAGGCTGGATTTTCGCATCCATATTCGCTCCGTCACGTATGTCCTGCGAGGCAGGACCGTCATCGCTGCCCGGGCCCGGTGCTGCGGCCCGCTCCTGGAATTCGTCGGCGGGCACGCGTTGTCATGCATCGATGGCGATCGCGTATCCGGTCCGATACGGAACGGTATGAAGCCAAATCTCGCGGCGATATCGGATTTCGGCAATCCGGTGAAACTCCGGACGGGTGCACCGTTCGGGGGCATCGCATGGCGGGCTGAATATTTGTAAGGAATCCATGCGGATCGGGATGATCCGTACTTGTCGAAATGCGACAGCCGGGGGAAAAAGTGCGCTCCCGTGAAGGGCGACATGGCCCGCAATCGCCTTCTGAAGTCGACCGCGCCCCGTGTCGCAATTCCGTGAGTCGGCCCGGCAGGGAACCTGTGGCGGCCTACTCGGCTTGCGGCTTGCCGGGTTTCCGTCCGAACCGCGCACGGTAGTCGCGCGGCGATATCCCGACCCGCTTCGCGAATGCACGTTGCAGCGCATCCACGCTGCCGAACCCCGAACGTTCCGCGACCCGTTCGAGAGGCCAGTCTGCCCGCTCCAGCAGCGCCTTCGCGCGCTCGACGCGTGCGGCCAGCACGAATTGCGCGGGTGGGAGCCCCGCCTCCTTGAGGAAATTGCGCGCAAACGTGCGCTCGCTCATGTGCAGGCGCGTGGCCAGCGCGGCGACGCCGAGATCGCCGGTCGGGTCGTCGGCGATCGACGTGAGCAGCGCGCGCATCGGTGGCGTCGCGTTTGCCTGGATGTCGAGACCGACGCTGAACTGCGCCTGTCCGCCGGGACGGTGCATGAAGAGCACGAGTTCGCGCGCGACCGCGAGCGCGGTCGGCGCGCCGCAGTCGGCCTCGACGAGTGCGAGACACAGGTCGATGCCGGCCGTCACGCCGGCCGACGTATGAAACGGCGGATCGCTCACGTAGATCGCATCCGGCTCGACCCGCACGTCGGGGCAAAGCGCCTGCAGCGTCGCGCACTGATTCCAGTGCGTGGTGGCGCGCTTGCCATCCAGCCATCCGCCCGCGGCGAGCACGAACGCGCCCGTGCAGATGCTCGCGATCCGCCGCGTGCCCGCGATCCGCGTGCGCAGCCAGGGCAGCACGCCGGCGTTCGACGCCGCGTGCCGCAGCGCCGCTTCGCTGCCGCCTGCGACGATGATCGTGTCGATGGGCTCGGGCAACGCCGCAAGCGCGGTCGGGCCGGCAAGACGCAGGCCCGCGTGCGTGACGATGTCGTTGCCGTGTTGCGATGCGAGCGTGAGCCGATAGCGCGGGACATGCCCGGGAAGATGGCGGTTCGCGACCGCGAACACTTCCATCGGGCCGGTGATGTCGAGTGACTGGACGCCTTCGAAGCCGACGACGACGATGTCGCGTGCCGGACCGGTTGACTGGGGCATGGCGGAAAGTGCGGTGGAGTTGTCATTGTGACCGCGTGCATGATCCTTGTAATTTTCCGCACATGCAATCGATTGACGCGGGTGGGCGATGCGGGAACGGAACAGAAACGGGGCGATGCGCGTGGCGGTTGCGCTGCTCGTGTGTGCGGTGCTGGGCGCGTGCATGTCGGGGCAGTCGGGGCCGTCGGCCGCGCACGGCGCACGAACGGTCACGCAAACGCTGAGCGTGAACGCACCGAAGGCGGGCCGCACGCGGCCGCTCGTTGCGATCGTCGCGGACAATGCCGGAACTGAGACGACCGATTTCATCGTCCCGTACGCGATTCTGAAGACGTCGGGCGCGGCCGATGTCGTGGCCGTGTCGGCCGACGCCGGCGCCGTCGAACTGATGCCCGCGCTGCGGATCCTGGCCGATACGACGTTCGACCGGTTCGACGCGGACGTGCCCCTCGGCGCGGACGTCGTGATCGTGCCGGCCTTGCATCATGCCGACCGGCCGGCCGTGCTCGCGTGGCTGCGCAAACAGGCCGCTGCCGGCGCCACGATGGTGGCGATCTGCGATGGCGCGGCCGTGCTCGCGAACGCCGGGCTGCTGCGCGATCGCATCGCGACCGCGCACTGGTATTCGCGCGACGGGCTGCGTCGCCGTTTTGCCGATACGGCGTGGGTCGACGATCGCCGCTACGTGATGGACGGCAAGGTGATGACGACGAGCGGCGTGTCGGCGTCGATTCCCGCGTCGCTTGCGTTGGTGAATGCGCTGGCGGGGCCGGTGGCGGCGCGCGAAACGGCACGCGACATCGGCGCGCACGGATGGAGCGACGTTCACGACGGCAGCCGGTTCGGGTTGACCGCGCGCGCCGTGGCGACCGCACTGACGAATCGCGTCGCGTTCTGGCGGCATCGGACCTTCGATCTGCCTGTCGCGAGCGGATTCGACGAACTTCCGGTTGCGCTCACCGCGGATGCGTGGGCGCGGACATGGCGCAGCGACATCGTCGCAACGGCGGACGCGCACGTGATCGAATCGAAGCACGGGCTGCGCTTGCTGACGCAACCGGTCGATGCCGGCCACGCGCGCGTGACGATTCCGGACGGGCGGCGCGGCGACGCGGTGCTGCCCGGTGTGCTCGGCGACGTCGCGGCGCGCTACGGCGGCGCGACGTCGGACTGGGTGGCGCTGCAACTGGAGTATGCGAAGTAGCGGCTGCCGGGCTTGCGCGTCGCCAGATGCAAACAGGGCCTCCGACGCCGGAACAGACCCGAGCGGGATGATGTCCCGATCGACGAGCCCGGCCTGTGCCAGCGGACATGCGCGCAGCACTTCGCGCGCACTTCGCGCTTTCCACCGACTTGCATTCGGCGGCTGATCGCGACGCCCGAGCGGCCACGCGTCGAAACGTCGGTTTCGAGCATGAACGTGGACGCGCGCGATGCTTCGTCACATGCGGGCTGCGCTCAGACCGTTGCCGTCCGCCGCGCCGTCAGCCGGTTCCACAGCATCCCGGCGCGGCTTCCGCTTCGACAATAGGCGAGCACCGGCTTCGGCAGCGCATCGACCAGCGCGCCGAACGCGTCGACTTCCGCATCGCCGATCCGGTCGCGCTCGACCGGCAGATAGCGCGCGTCGAGGCCCAGTTCGCGCGCAGCGGCGGCGATTGCCTCGAATGCCGGTTGATCGGCGCTTTCGCCGTCCGGCCGGTTGCAGATCACCGCGCGAAAGCCGGCGCTGCGGATCGCTTTCAGGTCCGCCGGCGTGATCTGTCGCGATGCGGTGAACCCGGTCGCTGCCGCGGCCCGGCATTGCTCGAGCGCGCGCGCGAAACACGCGATCGCGAAATCGACGTCCTGTTCCGTCGTGAAGCGGCCGAAGCTGATCCGCACCGTGCGGCCCGCGGCTTGCTCGTCGAGACCGATCGCGGTCAGCACGTGGGACGGCGCGCCGCTGGTCGAGTTGCATGCGGAGGTCGACGACACGGCGAGCGCATCGCCGAGCATGAACGGGAAGAAGCCCGGCACGTTCACCGTGAGGCTCAGCGTGTGCGGGATGCGGCGTGCCGCTGCCGCGTTGTGCGTGATGTCGCCGAGCGCGAGCAGCGCGTCCTTCAGGCGTGCGCTGAGTGCCGCGATCCGCGCGGCTTCGCGCTCGAGTTTCTCGGCGGCCAGTTCGCACGCCACGCCCATGCCGACGATCTGGTGCGTCGCGAGCGTGCCCGAGCGCAGGCCGCGCTCGTGCCCGCCGCCGTGGATCTGCGGCGCGATGCGCTCGGCGATCTCGCGGCGGACGAACAGCGCGCCGATACCCTTGGGGCCGTACACCTTGTGCGCGGACATCGACAGCAGGTCGATGCCGAGCGCGCGCACGTCGATCGGCGTCTTGCCGAGCGCCTGCGCGGCGTCGACGTGCAGCAGCGCGCCGGCCGCATGCACGACGCGCGAGATCGCGCCGATGTCGGTCAGCGTGCCGAGTTCGTTGTTGACGAGCATCAGCGACACGAGGCCCGTATCGGGGCCGATCGCCGCGGCCACGGCGTCGACGGTGATTTCGCCGTCGGCGGTGGGTGTCAGGTAGGTCGCGGTCATGCCGCGCTTCGACAGGTTCGCCATCGTGTCGAGGATCGCCTTGTGTTCGATGCGGCTCGTGACGAGGTGGCGCTTGCCGGTCGCGGTCTCCGCGTAGCCCTTCAGCGCGAGGTTGTTCGATTCGGTGGCGCCCGAGGTCCAGACGATCTCGTCGGCCTGCGCGCCGATCAGCGCGGCGACCTGCGCGCGTGCGTGCTCGACCTTTTCCTTCGCGAGCCGGCCGGCGGCGTGCGAACTCGACGCGGGATTGCCGAAGATGCCGTCGGCACCGAGGCAGGCCGTCATCGCTTCGATCACGCGGGGATCCGCGGGGGTGGTGGCTGCGTAGTCGAGGTAGTGCAGCGGGGTGGTATCGCTCATGTCCTTCTCTGGTTCTTTCTCTTCGGAATGGGAGAAATGATACGAGGGAGGACGGGGAAAAAGGATCCAAAGGTGGCTGTGAATTCAGAGCGATGTGGAATAACGTTTTCTTTTTGTTTGATATGGGGGAATTTGTTTTCGTCTGGGCCTGATAGAAGATCGGGAATTGTTCATGCGGATGCCGGCGCGGCCGGGCGCTGCCGATGGGCGTTGCCCGGCCTGCCTGCGACGTATCGGATGTCCGTGAACGCCTTGAGGGGCGCGTCGATCACGTCAACTCGTCTTGATCGGGCTGATTCGATAAACGATGCGCGTCCTGCACCCAGGCATGCAGCGCTTGTTCATATTTCGTGGGGATCGTAATCGTGAGCGTGGTGAGGTGCGTGACGTTGCCCGGTAGTTCCAGATACCGCTGCCACGCCTTGCGAACGAGCTGCGACATTGCCGAGCGGTTCATACCCAGTTTCGCGGCCAGCTCGCGCTGTGGGCGGCCCTTCACGAAAATCTCGTGCAGGGCCCATTGGTTCAACGGTTTGATCCGGGTATCTTGAAGCCGCAGCAGCTGGAACTGTTCGGCGGTCATGCGTCGTATCTTCAGCATTCAGGGGCGCCCGGAGCTCGGAATGGAAGAAATGAGCGTCGCACCGCACGAAGTCTTGTGACCGTCGAATGCGGCGGCCCGACCTTCGACGTTGAAGGCAGCGTCGCCGGCGGCAATCGTGCAGGTGCCGTGGATCGGACACGAACACGTGTCGCCGAAGCGCGCGACCGCCCGCCCCATGACCTTGCTGATATCGGCGCCGGACTCGACCCGGCCGCCGTGGGTATGGCTGTCGCCTACCCGGATGATTCCTCGCATATGACTCGTCCTCTCGATGATTCGCGCGGCATTGGCGTTTTGCTCGCCACATGCCGCGGTGCTGGTTTGCATCACCACGAATAGCCTTGCATGCCGTAGTCGGTGTCGTGTCGGCGTCCCCACCACGGGAGGTACGCGTTGTTGCCGCCGCGTGCGCGGAACCAGTCCTTGGCGGGATCGATCGGGGTGAGCTTCGACGGTGGTCTGACGACGACGGCGACGGGGTGCTCGGGGTCGGTCGTGCCTGCTACCAAGGCGTTGCCGCCGAAATGGTTGATTCGGCCGATTGCGAGTGCGACGTCGGTCAACGCGCTGCCGGTTCCCATGTCGCCGAGTAGGGCG